>CAYVOS010000001.1:0-28827 GCA_964453515.1 uncultured Candidatus Saccharibacteria bacterium
AAGGGGGACTATGAATCAAGAGACTAGCCCCACCACGCAAGAATGACCATTTGACGTAGAAGAACAGACCTTTGGTCTGGCATACAGTAGAGCTCATTTTGACGAAGTACCGGTAGGACTGTTGTACCGTCGTGAAACTCAGATGGTCGTTACGCTCAGGTTTTCCCTGGACGCCAAAGAACCAACGGATTGGACCTTTTCGCGTCGATCACTTGTGTGGGGATACTTTGAAACAAGTGGTGGAGCCGAAGTCCAAGTGGATCCCTGGGAAGACAATATCCTGCTTATTAAGCTAAATCTCCAAAAAGCTGCTAAAACACGAATCGTTTTCCCGCTAGAAAGTGTTCAAACCTTTTTTAGATCATTCGTATAAAACTGTTCCAACAAGAGATGAAGCAGATCTTGTAGCGGGCGCCCTCGACGACTGGCGCGAAGATCATATGGCAGTCATACCGGCTTAAGCCCGTTTGAGCATCACTGTAAACGCTTCGGCAGGAATGTCTATTTTGCCGAAATGCTTCATACGGGCCTTGCCACGTTTCTGTTTAGCGAGTAGCTTCTTTTTCCGTGAGACATCGCCACCATACAAATAGCCGGTGACATCTTTTCGGTACGCGGACAGGTCCTCACGGGCAATAAATTTGCCACCAATCGCCGCCTGCAAAGCGACTTGGAAGTTCTGTCGCGGTATGACCTCTTTAAGTTTTTCAACAGTTGTTCGCCCTAAGCTCATAGATTCTGAACGGTGTACCATAATACTTAAGACGTCAACCTTCTCTCCAGCTACGTAAAAATCTAAGCGAACTAAATCTTCAGTCCGGTAGTCCGCTAGCTCATAGTTAAACGAGCCGTAACCGCTCGTGAGACTTTTTAACTGGTCGTAAAAATCCGTGAGTAAGTTTGCCAGCGGCGCCTCAAAGGTTACTACCGCCCGGGTGTCGACGTAACTTAAATTCTTATGCACGCCGCGTTTGCCCGCAATTAATTGAATGATCGCACCAACGTAATCTTGCGGCGCAACAATTTCACCCTTAATCCATGGCTCACGAATTTCAGCTATCTTGGAAGGATCGGGCAAATCCGAGGCACTCTTAATGTCCAGTTCATCCCCGTTATTCATCACCACATGGTAATCGGTAGACGGGTTCGTAACGATCAACTCCAGGTTGTATTCCCGTTCCAAACGTTCACGAACGATATCCATGTGGAGTAACCCTAAAAAGCCGATACGTACACCGGATCCAAGTACAGGTGAATTCTCCGGCTCAAACTGCAGGGCCGAATCGCTGAGTGACAGTTTCTCGATTGCCTCTTTCAGTTCTTGGTAAAATTCGTTACTCTCCGGAAAAAAGCCGGCATACACGAATGGTTTGACGTCCTGGTAACCGGGCAACGCCACCGACGCAGGTTGTTTAGCTAATGTCACAGTATCGCCGACCCGGGCTTCTCGAGTACTCTTCAAGTTCGTAACGATGTAACCAATTTCACCTGTCCCCAGAACGGAATTCGGCGACATGTCAGGCTTGAGGCTACCAACTTCCAGGGCGATACCTTTTGCGCTGCTTGCTATCATCTGGATGTTATCGTTCTTGCCAATCTTGCCGTCAACTGTTCGAATGTAGAGAATAACGCCCCGATAATCGTCATAGTAGCTGTCGAAAATAAGCGCTCTCGTCGGCGCGTCGTGTTTCCCTGCAGGCGATGGAACGTCGCGCACGATGCGTTCCAGAACCTGATCGACGCCCTGCCCGGTCTTTGCGGAAATATGCAGGATATCTTCCGGCTTGCAGCCCAACAAGCTGACAACTTCTGCGCTGACTTTTTCAACATCAGCTGCCGGTAGGTCAATCTTGTTTAACACCGGAATAATTGTCAGATCGGCAGCAATGGCCGAGTACACATTCGCAAGCGTTTGCGCTTGCAATCCCTGCGTCGCATCGACAACCAGAATGGCGCCCTCGCAGGCTTCAAGACTCCGGGATACCTCATAGCTAAAATCGACATGTCCGGGCGTATCAATTAAGTTGAGCTCATAGTCTTTGTACGCCATACGCACCGGCTGCAGCTTGATGGTGATGCCGCGCTCGCGCTCCAAATCCATGCGATCGAGCAACTGCTCGCGCATATCACGTTTCTCAACGGTCCCAGTGAGTTCAAGCAGGCGATCGGCAAGCGTTGACTTGCCATGATCAATGTGCGCAATAATACAAAAATTTCTAATACGATCTTCGGCCATTTACTCCAGATTATATCAGAGGTGACCCCAAGAAGCTATTAGCCCTAATACTGAATGCTTATCGGCTTCAAAACGAGTTGTTTAACGCGCTTGAACAACGGCTCAACTTCCTCCAGGCCAAAGAGCGCCGAGACGCCCACATGCACACCGCCTACAATCAAGGCAATGAGAAGTAGCTTTGTCCCCAACGTCGTAATACCGCGGTCGTTAATGCCGAGCGGGAATAAAGAGGCAACGGTTGAGCCAGCAACGACGGTAAAGCCGGTAACTGAAATAATCCTACCGAGTCCACCAAAGAATGTCATGTCGAGCAACTTATGGTCACGGTAGATCATGATCGCAAACAAAATAAATACCTCAACCATCGACACGATCGACTGCGCGAGCGCCAGTCCAACTACCCCATACTCTGTGGGGCGCGATAGACTGATGGCGAGGAAAACATTAAGACCAATGGTAAAAATCGAGACAAAGAGCGGTGTTTTGGTATCTTTTTGGGCATAGTACCAACGTGAAACAATAGTGTAAATGGTGCGGAAAAGGATCGAGACCGTCAAGAATCCGAAGATGACAGCAATTTCTGGTTCGTTGCTACCAAAGATAATGCGCGCTAGGTAGCCACGGGCGAAGTAAGATACTACTACGATCGGCATTGTAATCCATATCATGGCCCGCAAGATGCGTAAAAAATCACGGCGGAAGAGGTCTGGGCGCCCCTGGCTTAACCGCTGGTTCAACCGCGGAAATGCTGCGGTTGAAATTGCCGTCCCAATCAAGAGAATCGGGGCAGTTTGCATGGTATAGGCATAGTTATAAAAGCTAATAAAGCTCTGACCCAAATGACTCGCGATATTCGTCTCAACGATGTTCTCGATTTGATCAATGCCCTGGTCAAGCGAACGTGGCGGTAGGTTGTATAAAATAGAGCGGAAATCCTTAGATCGCCACGTAATCTTCGGGTGCCAATGGAATTTGGTGCCATAGAGACCTATGGCAACGACCGCTAGTTGCAGGACGCCGCCAGCAAGTGCCCCGATACCCAGCCCTACTAGCCCGATGTTGTGCCGGAAGATGAGAATACTTGCAATAATTGACGCATTATAAAAAAACGGTGCAATGGCGTAAAAGAAAAAACGGCCCATTGTTTGTTGCGTCGCCGTCAGTACGCCGGAAAGTGTAAATAACAGTGGGTTGAGCGCAATGAGACGCATGATAACAACCGCGTTATGCAGCTGTGCTGGCGTGAGGTGCGGCGCAACCACGTAGTGGACGAGGGGTTCGGCAAATACAAAAATAATTACCGCGACAGCACTCATGACGATGGCCAGCAGGTTCATCAGGCTCGCGGAAAGTTCCCACATACCTTTGCGGTCACCTTTTTGCAAACGATCAGTTAAGACAGGCATGAATGCTACCCCCAGTGCACCGGCAGCGAGCGTAAAGAAGAAGAAATCCGGAATGTTAAAGGCAGCGAAGTAAGCATCAGTACTCTGTGGTCCAGTACTCGGAAAGTTAGCACTAACCATTTTGGTGCGCAGAAAACCAAGTACTTGACCAAGCAATGATGAACCAATCAACAAGGTTGCAACAGCGCTGAACGGTACTCGCTTGGGACGTTTCAACTTCTTAGTATTCGCAATAGAATTCATTAGTCATTTCCAGTATAAAGCAGCCACCAGCCTACGAAAAGATAGATAATTGCTACTTCAGGTGCACGACACCCGCATCTTCAAATTCCTGAGGCTGAGTGGACGGCGTGTTAGTTTTTAGTGCCGGTTTAGCTGGCGTTTCCGCACGTTTCGGCTCAGCTTTAGACTTTGGCGTCGATGGCTCCGATTGCATTGCAATAGTTTCAGGTTGCATGCCAGCGGCGCCCTTACGCTTACGGCGGCGTTTCCGTTTTGGCTTTTCGACCGAGGGCTCAGCCGACTTAACGACGGCTTCTGTCGTTGAAGCAGAGATAGCACCATGACTAATGACCCGCTCTATAGCCGCATGCGCTAGCGATGATATGTTCGGCAAACGCTTTGGATGTGGCACAGGGTCAGCTGGCGACGTGGGCCCAGTTGGAGTCTCAACTTTTTCCGGTAAGGTAGCTGGTTGTGATAAGGCAGGCTTCGCCCGTTTAACTTCTTCTGGCGGTTGGTATTGAGCAGCGGGTTTGCCAATATCCAGGTAGCGTTCATCGACGTAATGTTCAACAACTTCCCGGCTTGATGCGTACAACGCACGACTATGCTCAACGATATAGTTACTTTCATCGCCTTCTTGCGTGGGCAGATTCAAAGAGATTGCGGAAAAAGCCGGAACTTTTTCACCTTCGATAGTCATGCTGATAATAAAGTGGCGGTTGTGCATATGGATCAAGTCATGTTCTTCAAAGCGCGGTTCCACGTATTTGAGCATCGTGCGAGCATCATCGGCACTCGTACGGAACGCGATGATCGAACCGACGTTACCAAAAACGGCGTCTTTCACCTCAAGCGGCATCTGGGCTATATACTGGTTCGCAACCGTTAGATTCAGTCCATACTTCCGGGCCTCGGACAGAATAGTCGCAAACGAATCGGTCGCAAAGTTTTGGAACTCGTCGACGTACAGATAAAACGGTTCGCGCGCACCAGCGGAGATATCCGCCCGGCTCATGGCCGCGAGCTGGATCTTAGTAACGAGCAATGCGCCGAGCAGACTTGCGTTGTCTTCGCCGACAAGGCCGCGTGACAGATTTACGATGAGAATCTTCCGCTCATCCATAATTTGGCGGACATTAAAGCTGCTCTTCGGTTGCCCGATAATATTTCGCACAAGCGGATTGGCGGTAAACGCGCCTACCTTGTTAAGCACCGGCGCGACGGCTTCCGCTGCAAACTTATCGTTCCAGCTGGCAAATTCAACGGTCCAGAAATTTCGCACGACTGGATCTTGGACGTACTTCAGTACTTCCTGGCGAAACTTCTTTTCAGTCAGCAACCGGGTAATGTCAAGCATGGTCGCTTCTGGATAATCGAGCAGCGCCAGCAAGGAGTATCGAAGAATATACTCCAACCGGGGTCCCCAGCTCTCAAACATTCGCTTCAATACCCCGATCAGCTCCGAGCACGTGTGGGTTTTGAGTTTAGGATCGTTCACTTCCATGGGATTGAACGACATGGGAAAATCGGTGTCCGCCGGGTTGAAGTAAATAACGTCCTCAGCCCGCTGCGAGGGTATACGCTTTAGAATATTCAGTGCGTAATCACCGTGCGGATCAACAACCGCAAAGCCGTACGGGCTATATATATCCGAGATAGTCATAAGCTCCAACAAACCGGATTTACCAACCCCGGTTTGTCCAATGATATACATATGTCTACCACGATCCAGACGTGGTAATCCGAACATGGCGTTATGACCCCGGAAATTCGTCGTTCCGATTGGACTTAAATCTTCACGGTATTCATTCGTGACAATGGGCAGATTAGCCGGCGGTTCGCCCGTTTGCGAACTAGCCCAGAGAATATATGGGGTCTCTACGGTGGTGTGAGGCAGATGGTAGAGCGTCGCAACTTCTTCAATGTTCAAGATGTAACCCGAGTGATTGAAGGCACGCGAGCGATAATGAGCTACCAAAAACTGATCTTCAATGATTCGCTTGGTTCCAAACCCATTGAGGTAAGTAGTGTTGAACTGTTTATAGCTCGCAATGATCGATTGCATACGCAATTTTGCAACCTGCACATTCGCATTCCCCTTATATACCACCCGAACCTGGCACTCAAATGCCAACTTCTGACTTTTCTCTTCAGCTCCGGAGGCCCGCAATTGTTCGTATTCGGCAAGCTTGGCCGGCGCATTAGTCGTTTCCGGTGGTGCCCAGAGCAGCTTCACTAATCCCGAAGCAGTCGTTTTCGAGCCGCCCTTCAGACCTGCCAGATACTTCTCGCTTTTTTGGTGCCAATGCTGAGTGGCTGGTTTAATGAGCATCTGCACCCAAGCCTCCTCGTCATCTTCGAACATTGCGAGCGTGGCCGTAATTGCAGCCAAGGGGTCAACCTCAAAACTCTGGAATGTTTTGATCGGCAGTACGTCACTATGAATTAGTTTCAGCTCCGCGATCAAGGTGGTATCAAAGTGCTGGGCAGCGTTCATCGTGTAATCCGGTACCTCGGAAATCTGGACGCTCGGATATTGGGCGTAGATCTGTTCCTCAACGAAACTTGTCAGATATTTCGGCACCCAAACGTAAAAACCGATACGTTTCTTAATTACCGCAATTTCAAAACTCAAACGCTCCCGTTTGAATGCCGGTTTGAACAAGCCGGCATTCGGTTCAGGCATCGTTAAAAGTCCCTGCAGGCTGGCGAACATCTGCTCGGCAGCGAGCTCCTTTTTGTCATTGGTGCGCGGAACTTGCAAGAGCAGAACCACGCCTTCGTCAGAAGAGTCCGATTCGTTATCTAACGATTTTCTTGCCATATGTAAAGCGTGCCTACCCTGAAGAATTGATGAGAATAAATTACTATTCTATTCTCTCATCTTTCGCTTTTGAAATACAGATTAGTATAGCGAAGCTACTTTTGGCAAAGACGAACCGTCAAAGAGTTTCTTTACCTCTTCCGCGTCCACGGTTTCTTTTTCAAGCAAACGATCTTTAAGTGCTTCAATTTTAGGAAGATTCGCCTTAATGACATGCCGAGCTCGGTTGGCGGCTTCGGTAATCAGGTTTTCAACTTCATCATCGATCACCTTAGCAGTCTCATCCGAATATTCACGCTCGTGCACCAGACGTTCCATCATGATACCTTCATCCATTTTGAAGACTTGGTCACGCAGCTTCTGGCCCATACCTTGGTTGACCACCATGTCCCGTGCGAGAGCCGCAGCCTGCTGAAGGTCGCTGCCAGCACCGGTCGTAACATGGTCCTTGCCATAGACTACTTCTTCAGCAATACGTCCTCCCAATGCCCGGGCAAGCATATCCTTAAACTGGACGATTGAGGTGTACGTACGGTCTTCCGGTGGGATGAACCACGTAACACCGCCAGTACCGCCACGGGGGATAATGGTCACTTTGTGCACCAGGTCACTGTCAGGTAAGACATGCCCGACAATCGCATGGCCCGCTTCATGATACGCGCTCAGTTCCTTCTCTTTATCGTTCATAACCTTACTCTTGCGCTCCGGCCCGATTGCAACACGCTCAAAGGCTTCAGTAACGTCAGCGTTGGAAATTTCCTGGTGATTATTGCGTGCCGCGATAATCGCCGACTCGTTTGCGATATTTGCGAGATCAGCGCCAGACGAACCAGCTGACTTAGCAGCCAGCGAATCAAGATCTACATCCTTAGCAACCGGTTTCTTTTCGAAGTGTACTTTCAGAATCGCCTCACGATCTTTACGGTCTGGCAAGCCGATATTCACCCGCCGGTCGAAACGGCCTGGGCGAAGTAATGCCGGATCAAGAACATCGGCACGGTTGGTAGCTGCAAGTACAATCACGTTCTGCCCCTGCTCAAAGCCATCCATTTCAACCAAAATCTGGTTTAAGGTCTGTTCACGTTCGTCATGACCACCGCCCATACCGCTTCCGCGTCGACGGCCTACGGCGTCAATTTCATCAATGAAGATAATGCATGGAGCGTTCTTCTTCGCTTTCGCGAATAGATCACGAACTCGTGAAGCACCGACTCCGACGAACATCTCAACGAATTCTGAACCTGAAATGCTGAAGAACGGAACATTAGCTTCACCGGCAACGGCACGCGCTAACATAGTCTTACCAGTCCCCGGAGGCCCGACCAGCAATACGCCTTTCGGAATGCGGGCACCAACACTTGCGAACTTCTTTGGGAACTTCAGGAATTCAACGACCTCCTGAAGATCCTGCTTTGCTTCAGCGCTACCGGCAACGTCACCGAAATCTACTTTGTTCTTTTCGTTGCCATACAGGCGGGCCCGGCTCTTACCAAAGCTTAGTGCCTGATTCCCCTGTCCCTGAGCACTGCGAATCATAAAGATGAACAGCGCGCCAATGATCAGGACAGGTAGGATGTATTCCAGGCCGATTGTCGCTAAGGTCGTACCCGTACTTGACTGAGACTTGTACTGAATGGTGACTTTCGAGAAATTGAAGCCCACTTGTTTCAGGCCGGTATTTGGGTCGGTGTACGTCTTCAAGGTTGCTGTATTGTCACCTTTTTTGGTTATGTCCAGCTCATTGCCATTAACCACGATCTTACTGTACGCACCGGCATTAGCTTGTGATATAGCTTGCGTAATCGGAATTTCTGTCAGTGAACCTGACTGCCCATAGGCTGTAAAGATAATAAGTACCAACAAAACGATTAACGCGATAAAGCCCGCGCTCCGAAAGCCGCGATTATTTCTTCCACCCTTTGACTGATTCCCTCTGAACGGTTTCTTATCCATATAAAAATCATTATACAGGCATGAAATAATTTTGCCTAGCGCTCACGTAACGTGAGTGCCAATATATCTTTTTTTACCTGAATGACATGCGTGGCATCAACATCGACACGCTTACCAGGCAGATAGGTTTTAGCAGCTGTCGTAATACGCTCAATTGTTTTTTTATCAAAAGTACGGATCTCATGAACCCGCAGCCAGGCAGCAATGAGTTCCCTACTAACCTCGTGCGACAGCATTACAAATTCGCGCCGGTTAAGGGTATCGATTGAAGGTTGCAGCGACAAATGGTTCGCCAGCATCGCATCGATCTCAGCATTAGCGCCCGCCGTCGCAACAATCAGGCGGCGAAGCTGTTCACGGGATTCGGCATCGAAGTGCGGCATCAGTTTATGACGTATGTAGTTACGCAAGTAAACCGTACTCTCGTTGGTACGGTCTTCATGCCAGGCTAAACCCTGGCCTTTTGCGTACGCGATAATGTCCTGCTTTGGAATAGCAATCAACGGTCGTATAAGACCATCAGTATTCTTAAGCGAGCTCAATCCCTTACGTCCGGTTCCCCGAAGCATATTTAGGATAGCGGTTTCTAACATGTCATCTTCGTGATGGGCTGTCATGATTGCCTTCGCGTCTGCGGCCTTCATTACTCTGCGCAAAAACTCATAACGCGCCTCTCGGGCCACTGCCTCACTGGCATGTGGGCCCAAATTCCCTTCTTTGTACACAAACGGCAAACCGTAGCGCTTAGCAAGCTCATGTACAAACAGCCGGTCATCACCAGACTCCTCACGAATACCATGGTCAAAGTGTGCAACCACTAATTTGAGTTTGGTCAGCTGCTGCAGCAGCGCCAACAGTACAACAGAGTCCACACCACCACTAACGGCAACTACATAGGTGCCTGGGTCTACCGAGAGTCTTATCTCACGCATATTGCTATAATCTTATCAGTTAGTAATATGAAGAGTAATTGCATTGGCGAAGAAATTATCTACGTAACTGGAAATACTGAGAAATTTAATATTGATAATGCTACCTGCCAGGCTCTGGACGTAACGCTCGTTCAACGAAAAGCTGACATCGATGAAATTTAGTTCGAAGATAATGAAACTTGAGTCTCAAAACCCCCACATAAGCTGGTAAGCCAGTGACCAATCCCCGGACTAAAGTCTGGGACTCTTCGGCGCTAGAGTAGAAAAGAATGCCGCCATTTGCGACCAGCAGACAAAGTGCGTCAAGCGCAGCTTTGCCATTCGACAGTCCAGATTGGCCGCCAAAACTTCATGAATATGTCAAAAATGAAGCTGATGGCCGTAAGTAGTACCGTCAGGAAGGCGACGATCTGTGCTACCTGCGTGCTGCGCCGCTTTGACGAATCAAGCCGAAGTTCGGGTCGATTAAGCTCTAACTTCTTAAGCCTGATGCAAAGAAACCAAATACCGGCACCGTTACGAGCAACGCAGCCAAACCATCTAAGCCTACATACTTTAAGCTGACAAGCATTGTCAAATAACGCTACGTGATATTGCCCACCCGCTTTCATGGGCTAGTCACCACTAAAATCAGTAGCCAACAGATAGAAAACATGGTATATTCTCTAGCTGTACGTGGCAGGGTAGCTCAGCTGGTTAGAGCACAGGACTCATAAGCCTGGGGTCGCGAGTTCGAGTCTCGCCCCTGCTACCAATACGACAGATGAAATCGAGCCTATAGATTACTTAGGCTCGTTTTTTTCTGTTAACTCTTTATGCCCACTGCTCTAGAAATTGTTTCTCAGATTTCTTTACAAATGCCGGCGTTCCCAGCAGGGCGTGCTGCGAAAGATCAGGCGAATATTTGCTTGCCGGCGTCACTCGCCCAAACGCTTCTGCAACCGCTCGTATATGATGCGGCGCTGCACCGCAGCAAAGTCCGATGTAGTTTATGCCAAGATCATTCGCTTGTTTCGCAAATACAGCCGTTTCATGCCGAGTACACAAGAATCGATCCAACCCCAACGTGTAAGCACTTTGGCCGTTTTCGTCCTTCAGGAATTGAAAAGATGGTTGTTGGGGTGTTGTATGATATGGTACTGGTATGGCAGCAATGGGACCGTCGACGGCATCACGAAGGGCACGGACGAGCGGCAGAAGCGTTTCCGGGCCCCGCCCGCAATTGAAGCCTACGACATCGGCACCATTATCTCTGAGTATTTTACAGGCTTTGATCCAATCGTATCCGTCTTTACTCTTCTCGTAGATCGGGGTGAAATTAATGACCGCTGGCAAGTTATGTTGCTTTATGACTTCCAGCGCGATCAAAGCTTCGTCGAGATACTCAATGGTTTCCGCGAGTATGAAGTCCACACCAGCCTCATTCGCCCATGCAACTTGCTCGGTATACTGTTTGCGCACTTCACGGGCACTTTTGTACTTGTTTGCGAGGTCGTAAGCCCAAGTATTACAAATATTACCCGCCACAAGTGATCCATGTTTTTTGCCCACCCTTGTGGCAATTTGGAGAGCACTCCGATTCATGCGTTCCAACTCGCCTTCCCTGCCAATCGCCTTTAGTTTTTCTCTATGCGCGTAATAGGTTAAGGCCACTACAATATCGCTACCGGCGCGTACGAATTCTTCATGCAGTTGCAAGACCGCTTCAGGGTGATCAACAACCACCTCCGGAACATACGCACCAGCCTTAATATAGCCACGGCGCTCCAATTCAAAGATATAGCCTTCCGCACATAAGACTGGTCCGTTTTGTAATTTTTCTAGGAGCCCAACGTTCGAACCCATAAAAAATATCCTTTCTGCTTTTCTAGCGAGCGAGAAGGATATTTGACGTAATCAACTATCATATCTTCCCCGCTGGCAATATAGCGGGCTAGATGGAGCACCAACACTCTTCTTAGAGCAGGTTGCTGGCAGGTCACTGAACTAGATCTCTCGCTGCACTCTTTATATTTTTAATTGTTAATGCAATTCAATTGTACGCGCAGCAGCTTGCATAGGCAACTGCGCTACTAATTATCCAGCGCCTGGACGTAAGCATCAATCTGTGTGTAATCATTAATGCCTGTCGCAGGGATGAGAGCATCTTCTCTGGATGGCGTGTAGTAGTTAGTGAGTAAATCGACACCCTTTTGGCCATTGTAATTGGCTTGATTTAGGCTGGCTGACTGGATGCTCGCTGCCGGGATTTTCTTCATGATGGTGTAGAGACGTCGTACATTACCAAGCGATAAATCTGTCTGGACATTATTGCCCATGGTGTCAAAGAGCTTTCCCATCCGTATAGGATTCGCAATAACACCGAGCGTCATCGCCTTCCTCTCTAAGGCAACTAGCATCATGCGCTGGTCGGCTGTTCGCTGGAAGTCATATTGTTCGAATCCGATTGGTACGCCGTACTGCGAGGGATCACCACGAGCCCGTGCCAAGTCTAACGCCTGCTCGCCATTTAAGGTGTGGCCCCCGTTTGTCAAATTAACCAGCGGCCCGCCCGTCACAAAATCGCGGTTCGGGTCATACAGTTCACCGTCGGGGCTATTGATCGTTACCGTAATGCCACCAACCGCGTTAACTGCATCCCGTACAGCAGCATAATTAATGAGTGCATAGTAATCGATCAGGACACCAAATTTCTGCGATATCACTTCTTCGAGCAAGCCCATGCCCCCGGCTGCATAGCCCGGCTGGCTAAAGTTCTCTGACTGGCCGTCAGGGTAAGCTTCGTTGATCTTGGCATAGCCAAAACCTGGAATATGCACATACAGGTCACGCGGAATACTCAACATATACGCCGTGTGGTTTTTGGTATTAATACTGACCAGCATAATGGAGTCAGTTAAGCTGGCCCCCTGGTGTCCGGGATCATCGGCTGAGTTGCCGGCAATTAAGATATTTACCCGCCCGGTGTTCTCTCCTTTCAGATGCGTCGGAAAGAATAAGCTGAACAACCCACCCCAACCGAAGACCCGCACGGCATTATCCGCGAACTCATAGCCAACCCAACCGCCATAACCCATGCCGGCAACCAGAAGCAATATGAGAATCGATATAATCGATTTCCGAATCTTATGCATTTTCGGCCGTTCTTCGGGAATTTGCTGTTGCATGAGCTGCCGTGACCGCATTCGCCGTGTAGGCGCACCGGAAAACAGCGGATTTGGTAACGAACGATGCAGTTCGTAGGGGCTGATATCCGCTTGGACGTATTGTTTGGTAGCTTTAGATTTTCGCATAGTGTTACCTTACGTCAGGTTTCAATGCTACCTAAATAATACTAGACATGGTCAGGATATGTTGGAGAAATATCAATAACGTAAAAAGCTCAAGGGGTTACTTCCTTGAGCTTTTTAGCAGCGCGCTTAAATCTGGTGACTGGTTATATCACGGTTATCTTACAAAGATTTAAGTAAACTATCGATTTGTAAAATTCGTGCATTAGTCGTAGGAATAAATTCAAACGACAAACTATGTTTCTTTTTGGACATAAACTACGCCACTCCTTTTTTGTATCTATTTATATGAATTTTTAAGATAGTGATTGTTTGTTTTATCAGCTGTTAAAACTGATTTATATTATACATAAGTTTGCTATTTTGTCAAGTTTTATGCTTGTGCTATTAGCTATGCATGATATACACGATGGCCAGTAAGATAATCGCGCAAATGACCACTACGAGTGCTTCTAGCGCTGTGAAGCCCGCTTCCTGTTTTGATAGTTGCCGCATATGCAGATTCCACCCTTGCTGTTTTGAATTAATAATAACACCAGTAATATATTCTGTGACTCCGAAAGTTGTTATACTTAAATCAAGTTAAGCATTACAGGGATATGGCCATAGCAGTATGAAACTTAAGAGCCCGGTTGTTACGAGCCTGCTTCGTTTTCGCCTACCGCAAACAAAAGTTTGGTTACTGTCACTGTCATTCGCAGGACTGCTTTTTCCCGCTACCGCTTCAGCCGTCAGCGTGATCTCCCAAGGCTTTACGACCACCGACGCTGTGCGTATCGGTTCAATCGTCAGTCTCTTGGATAACTCGTCCGACAAAGTACAAGCGACCAATACGAGTAACGTAACAAATATGCTCGGCGTCGTGATTGACAACAGTGACACCCTCATTACACTCGATAGCAGCAAATCCAACCAGGTGCAGGTTGCAACCAGCGGCATCGTCGAAGCGTTGGTATCAAATATTAATGGCACCATTGCCCAGAACGATGAGATTACCGGTTCGCCAATAGCCGGCGTTGGTATGAAGGCCACCGACAATGCGCGAGTCGTTGGCGTCGCGCAGGAGGCACTTAACAGTACCGACGGCACAACACAAACTTACAAAGACAGCCATGGACAGACACACAATGTCCTGATAGGTGAAATCCCCATTCAGGTTAATGTCGCCTACTACTTCAAGCAACCCTCAAAGACCATTATCCCGTCAGCCGTGCAGTATATCGCGAATGCGCTCGCAGGAAAAACAGTCAGTCCGGTGCCGATTTTAGTTAGTATCGCAATTTTTATCATTACGCTTATCGTTGTTGTTAGTATAATCTACTCAATGATACGTAGCAGTATTATTTCGGTGGGGCGAAACCCCATGGCGCAAAGCGCTATCTACCGAGGCATCGTACAGATGTCGGTATTGGTACTTGGCATTTTGTCCGTTGGATTGGTTTCTATATATTTAGTACTGACGAAGTTATAGGTGAGGTATAGCACATGCTTGAAGTTCTTCTAATTATCACATGTATCGCCATCGGCGCCCTGGCTGTCATTGCTGCGCAACATGCACTGGCACATTTCCGCCCTCAGCAGCACGATGCCGAGCACACACACGCACACACCGCACCACAAGGTGGCCATTTGCCGCCAGCCGTTCGCGAGCAGTTACTGGCAGATGCAAAAAAGGACTTTGAACGAGTGTTACGCCAATCTGCGCTTGAACTGTCACAGGATCTGCAAAGCACTGCCACCGAGATTAAGCAGAAGGTGCAGGAACTTGGTACCGATGCAGTAGCTAAAGAACTTGAGAATTACCGAGCCAAAATAGCAGAGCTGCAACAGCAGACCGAAACGACGGTTGACACGATGCACCAGGAGATTACGGGCCATCAGGAGAACCTAAAGGCCAAGATGGCCGAAGCCGTAGAGGCCGAGAAACAACACATGATTGAGCAAATGGACACAAAGCTGGCCGACGCCGTCACCTCCTTCTTAACGGAAACCCTGCAGCATGACGTTGATCTCGGTGCGCAAACAACGTATATAACCAAAATGCTGGATGAGCACAAAGCCGAGCTGGCTAAAGGAGTCACCGGTGATTAAGTTTAAGCTTGACGAAAGCATCTCATCCTTGCAGGATCTGCGAGGTTTAGTGTTAGAGATTCACGAATACCAGCGCTGGTTTTCGCATAATGCCATTAAGAAAAAAATTCACATCCCCAGCAAATCCAAACCACCCGAGCTCTCCCCAGCAGCAAAGTCAGTCTTACGCGAATGGTGCGCAGGAAAAGATTTGACCATTAAAATGCTGGATGAATTGATTAAGACTCTCGAAGCATACGGGCGTAATGCACCGTCTATGTCCATTACCCTTGCAGCGTTGCCGAGCTCAGGTATGAAGAAAATACTCGTCGGCTGGTGCAGAGACAACATATCTCCGAACGTTATGGTAGATTTTCAGTTTAACTCTACACTGCTAGGTGGTTTAGTTGTGAGAAGCGGTAGCCACATCTTTGATTGGTCGTTCCGTCGCCAAATCTTGGCAGAACGAAACAAGTTCCCGGAGGTGTTGCGTCGTGTTTGATAACCAAAAATTTCAGCAGCTCGTCGAAAAAGACAATCTAACCGGTAATGTCGTATCTACCAATAGTTTTATTGTGGAAGTAAAGGGGCTAGAAGGAGTACGAATCGGCTCAAAATTTCTATTTGAAGACGGCCAACTCGGGCTGGTCCGTGAAGCGTATGGTGATCGCGTCATTCTTTTTAACATCGATACCGAACGTATTCAGCCGGGCACACTCGCCGTTGTAGAAGACGATATGCTCAGCGTACCCGTTGGTAAGGGTCTAGTCGGGCGCGTCGTAACCCCCCTGGGCGTTCCACTTGACGGCAAGGGCGCTGTTCACGCGACAGAAAAATCGGGAATTTTTAACCCAGCTCCCGGGATTATGGCCCGGAATGTGTTGAATGAGCAGCTGGAAAGTGGCGTCACCGCTGTCGATATGTTTTTCCCGGTCGTACTTGGTCAACGTATCGCCATCCTGGGTGATAGTAAAGCCGGTAAGAGTACCTTCTTGAGCCAATTATCCGCTTCACAGGAAGGGAAAGATCGTGTCGTCGTCTATGTCCTCATTGGCAAGCGTAAAGTCGATGTCGAGCGGCTATTGTCCGGGCTGCGCGGCTCCGGCGCTATCGAACACACCATCGTCGTACAAGCTGATATCTTCGATTCCTTGACTCAATCCTACCTTGCCCCATACGCTGCCTGCGCTATGGCTGAGTACCTATGGTACAAAGGCCAGGACGTTATTATTATATACGACGATCTTTCCAGCCACGCTGAAGCATACCGGCAACTTTCATTGTTGCAGGAAATTGACCCAGGTCGTGACTCATATCCAGGTGACATGTTCTACGCACACTCAAGCCTTTTGGAACGTGCCGGCAAACTAAAGACAAACAATAAGACGCTTACCTCTTTGCCGGTCGTGCTAACCCCCAACGATGACGTTACCGCCTTCCTGCCAACCACCATTATGTCCATTACCGATGGTCAAATTATCTTCGATCTTGGGCTCTTCCGCTCCGGCATCCGTCCCGCGGTTAACGCTGGTCTTTCAGTTTCTCGTGTTGGTGGTCAGGCGCAAACCAAGCGGCAAAAGCAGCTAACGAGCGGCCTCTTCCAACGACTGGCAAATTTCCACCAGGCGGAGGAGTTTTCGCACTTCGGTTCAAGTCTTTCTAAGGATGCCACTATTGATTTAAAGCTCGGGCGGCAGATTTATGACGCGCTATCGCAAACACCCGAACAACTGCTGAGTTTGTCTCAGCAGCAACTCCTCGCTGAAACAATCCTCTTGGGTAAGGGTGAGGCAGTAATAGATATGCCCGGCCTCAAAGAAGCAGTTAAAAAAGAGGCCAAGGTCATTAAAGAGGAAAAAGATTATGACCGCATTGAAGCACAGCTGTTTAAGAAGTTCTGTAAGATGCCGCCAACCGGTGAGAAATTAGGTGATAAACCTGTCGGGAATGAACCACCCACGGCAGGCGAACCCACTGACCAGAAACCATCCGATACTAAAGATGCGGGGGATGGTGAAAAACCTTCTGAGACCACAGAAGAAAAACCTGCAGAGCCCAAGGATGCAACGCCGGATAAAAAGTCTGCGGAGAAGGAGAAGGCTCATGCGTCGTCCTAGCCAAATTGAAAAAGATGCGATGCAGATCACTACGGTAGAGGATTTGACGGGGGTATTTGAAAGTATCGCAAGTACGCAGGTTGCCAAAGTGAAAGGCAAGGTGGAACTGTCCAAGCAATTCTTTCAGCTACTCTGGAAACGCTATACATCAATCCGTATTGACCCGAGTATGCGTATTACCAACCGTGATCTTGGTGAAGGATCAAACAAAACGATGTTTATCATTATCTCAGCAGAAGCAGGTCTGTCTGGTGATATTGACCAGCGTTTGATTGAGTCGATGCTGCAAGCATATGATCCCAAAACCACTGATATTATTGTTCTCGGCACCCACGGCGCCACTCAATTACGCCAGCGCAGCATCCCGTATGTAAAGTTCTTCCAGGTGCCAGAGACCGACCGCTACATCGACGTAAGCCCGGTCATCAATTCGGCTAAAGGTTACACCAGCATCATTGTCTATTACGAAGAGTACGTATCCCTTGGAGTCCAGGAAATTAAAACGATCGACCTAGTCGCCAGTATGCGTGAAATGAGTGAAGACGCTGAGGAAGATACGATGACTGCTGAGGACACAATTTTCGAGCCTTCTCTGGATCTGATTGCAGACGAAATGGAGCTTACTATGATGACACTCGCGCTGAGTCAGTCAATTTTGGAATCAGGACTGGCCCAGGCAGCTAGTCGATTTAACGCTATGGCTGTCGCAAAAAAACGGGCAGGCGAACTACTGGGAGATTACGAAATGGAATATCACCGCGCAAAACGCTCTGAAAGCGACCGTCGCCTTCGCGAAGTTATGGTGAGTATTAAGAAGAAAAAACAACACGCGAGGGCCAACTCATGAGTATCAAATCACATCTGCACCACCGATCAAAGCCGACAACGAAACCTAGCACAGCATCTATTGGTTTCGCTAATGAGCACGTCGGTATTATTGCATCCCTGCGCGGCCTGATGGTGGAGGTACAAATCCTAGAGGCATGTCCAGAAGAAAAAGAACTCTTGATCGTCAATGAATACCCCGAGGTATTTTTAGAGGTCAGCTATTTCCGCGGCGATGCAGCCGTATGCATTAATCTCACGAACAACCAGATGCTCCGTTGTGGTCAAAAAGTTAGCCGCAGCCACCGTAAGGTATCGATCCCGGTAGGACAAAAGACGATGGGCCGAGTTTTCAATGCACTTGGGGAACCGCTTGACGAAGCACCCGCAGTCACCGATAATACCCGCCCAATTGCCGAGCCAACGGGAACAAAAAGCTACCGTAATAGCCAAAAACTTGAACTTCTGGAGACGGGACTTAAGGTTATTGACTTCCTAACCCCATTCGTGAAGGGTCGCAAGGTCGGTGTCATTGGCGGTGCCGGTGTTGGTAAAACAGTGCTTACTATGGAGATGATCCATAACGTCACTCGAAATAAAGACAGCCTCTCTATCTATTGCGGTGTCGGCGAACGTATCCGTGAGGGTAACGAGCTCTACGAAACCCTGAAAGACACCGACGTACTCAAAAACACAGTCATGTACTTCGGGCAAATGGACTCTACCGCCGCTATAAGATCTATGGTTGCCCCAGCAGCCGCTACCGCAGCAGAATATTTCCGGGATGAGGAAGGCCGGGATATTCTATTCTTCGTTGACAACATATACCGTCATATTCAAGCATTAACCGAACTTTCCACTAACTTAGGGCTGATTCCTTCGGAGGGTGGCTACTCGCCCCTGGTATTCTCTGAATTGCGTCGGCTGCAGGATCGGCTAAGCTCGACCGAGCATGGTACCGTTACTTCCGTGCAAGCCGTCTATGTTCCCGCCGACGACTTAACTGACCCGGCAGTGCAAGCTATTTCACAGCAGCTCGACTCGGTACTTGTGCTTTCACGTTCTATCGCAGAGCAGGGGATCCGACCTGCTGTCGATCTCTTGAAGACAACCTCTTCCCTTCTTACCCCGCAGATCGTTGGCCAACGTCACTATGAACTGGCAGGTCGCGTACAGGCCATCATGCAAAAATATGATTCACTGAAGAATATTATTGCCATCGTCGGTGAAAACGAACTTTCACCGGTTGACCGAGCCGACTACCAAAATGCTAAAAAACTGATTCAGTTCTTTAACCAAGATTTCTCAGTTGCCGAGAAGTTTAGTGGCCGGCCAGGCGAATACTACACGCTTGAACAAACACTGGATGGCATTGAAGCGATTATCGGTGTTAAAGCCGTAACTGATAGCTCTACTCCAGTCCCCGCAAAAGCAGATGTAGCTCCTCCTAAAGCAAAGCCGTCAGACACTTCACCGAAGCCGGTAGAAGACAAGACTAAAAGTGATAAAGAAGAGCACAAGCACGGACTCTTAGATGCCTTCCACCACCACTAAAATAGTACTTACGGTTATTGCAAGAGCACCTTTTCATGTCTATTACGAGGGTGAGGCTCTAGCAGTATCGGCCACTAATGCCGTGGGGCCGTTCGATATCTTGCCAGGTCATGCCGACTTTTTCTCTATACTCGACCCTGGCAATGTTGCCATTCTGACTGACCCCAGTACGGAGCCAATGACCTTCGAAATAACTAACGGGATCGTTGCCGTTCGCAACGACGAAGTAATGCTCTTCATCAATATATAGACTTACTGCTCAACAATGTAGTCAAATTCGTGACCGCCTTGAGTGATTGAACTTACGCCAATATCAAAGCCGCCTGTACTCGGGTCTACGTAAACGTTGTCAGCACCCGGTCCTACTGCTGTTACAACTACTTTGGGTATGTTGCTGTAACCGCTACGGAATGCCACATATGCCACCGTAGCACCCCCATTACAGCTAGAACCAGCCCCCACATTTACATCGACAGTACCTGCCGCATCGTTACCACTTATCGAAACGGTTCCATTCTGGCCTATACAGGATGAATTACCCGGCGAAACACCAGGAGCAGATCCCTGGGTAATCACGTGGCCGCCAAAGGTTAGGCCATAATCGGATACCAAACTACTCGTATGGAGACTCCCAACCGCCAACGTTCCGCCCACAGCTAGATTCCCCGATATGTTTTCACCACCCTGCACCGTTAACAATTGCGAAAGTGTAGTTGGCCCCTGGAAATTGCTTGTGCCGGTAACTGTTAATTGACTTCTGACATTTAAATTAGAAACTGTCCCGTTGCCATTTACGTTTAACTGTTGTAATGACGTATTGCCAGCTTGTAGTTGTGTAATATTTGCATTACTGACGGTTAATGCCTTATTCAGGTTCAAAACTCCGCCCACACTTACATTGCCTGCTACCTGTAGGTCTCCGTTAAATATTGCGTTAGGGTTTACGGTTAACACTATGCCGGAATCGCCAACGGGATTTTGGTTCACGCCTATCTTATTCAAGGCCGCTTGGCTAATCGTAACCTGACCCTGCGCCTGCTGAATCTTCTTATCCTGTCCTTTAATAATGAACGCGATGACAGCGACGTTCACGCCAAGAATTAAGATGACCACCGCAAGTCCGATAAAAGTAGCCCTATGGCTCGGGCGGTACGAACCACGTCGAATACGCTTCGGTGAAGCCTCTCGTTTTGGCGTCGCATCTATCGCAGATGGATTTTTGGCCAATTCATCGCGTTTCGCGTTTAGCGATTCTGGTGCTGGCGCCTGATCTTTAGATGGATCGTCCATCTCCCCTTACCCTATTATTTCTCTGTTATTATAGCGCTTACGCTGAAGCATGAGCAAATCTTTAGTCCTAATCGAATATGAGCGTTAGCAATTTGCAAAATAAGCGTTTTTCGACAAGAATTATATGTATGAAGCAGTGGCTTGGGAGACTAGTAGCCTTGTTCGTGGTATTTGCTGTAAGCAGTGGATTAATTATTGGTACCGCTTATGCTGATTCCTCATCGTCTGCTCACTATACTATACAAAACTCGGAGGTGGGCGGAGGTGGCATCGGCACATCCAGTTCACCTAACTTCCAGTCAGTACTATCGACCGCCGACAATGCAGTCAGTAGTGGCAGCAGTGACCCCTCTTCAACCAATTATTCGGTAGCAGCCGGGTCGGTTACACCGCATACTCCGACCCTTTCAATTGCAATTCTGAACAGTAACACAACCTTTAACACCATGTTTAGCCCGACTACTACATCTACTGCCGCCGCACAGTTTTCTGTAGAAGACTACACAAGCTATGGCTATGTAGTGCAGATCGTTGGCAATACCCCCACCAACGGCTCCCATTCTATTCCTGCCATGAGCAACGGGAGTGGTGGCCCAACTACACCGTCAACCGGCTATGAACAATTTGGTATTAATCTTGTAGCCAACACATCGCCAAGCGTCGGCTCGAACCCGAGCTATGGACAATTCGGCGCAACCACTGCCAAGCCAGAACCAAACTATGATACGGCGAATAATTTTCTTTACTCCAGCGGTGACTCGATTGCTTCATCACCAAAAAGCTCCGGACTAATCACATACACTATTAGCTATGTGGTTGATGTGAGCGACCTGACACCGGGGGGGCAGTACACCAGCAACCAGTCCATCATTTGTACCGGTACTTACTAGGGTTTAGATAGGTATAACAGGGCATGAGCTATGTTTTCAAAAATACCTGTGGATAACCGTTTTGATATACTGTTGACCGCACAATAAAGCTTGTGCTAAACTTCGGTCAGTATCTAAAAAAATAAAGACTTAAAAATAAAAATGGTTCGGAAAGTAAATATTAACAGATTCTTGAGCGGATTAGGCGCCTTGGTTTTAGTAATTGGCCTAGTAGCACAAGCAGTATTCCCTCAACTGGCACACGCGATACCTGCCCAGCAAATTACCAACCGTAGCCTTCTACTTGAACCGGGCGCAACAGCCGGTGGTTCGCTGGCAGGCGGTACCGTAAACCATAAGTTTACTTTCACATTGAATGACACGACCGACAGCCTTGGCTCAATCGCCTTTCAGTACTGTACTACCGCTACGGCAGTTGCAGGCGGCATTGGATGCGTTGCACCAATAGGTGTTAGTACATCCGGTGTCACCCTTGGAGTGGTGTCTGGAGCTACCGGATGGGGTGCGCCGACCGCCGAAAAAGGATGGGATGATGCTGGCGATACAGTGTATAACGGTGTCTTACTTACGAGAACTGCAGCAGCTCTAGGTGCTGTGACTAACGTTACCATTGAACTTGATAACATAGTTAACCCAACCGCCGTAAACCAGACCTTCTTTGTACGAATCTGGACATTGACCGCAACAACCGTTACTTATACCCCTGCGACCGGTGCGCCACTTATTGCCGCAGACACCAACGACGCTGGAACCGTTGCCGCCTCGACTGCATCTCCAATCCAACTCACCGGGACGATGCCCGAATCACTCGTCTTTTGTACCGGTGCGACTATAGCCATCAGTACCACCACCACCTTGCCAGATTGCACAACAGCTACCAGCGGTAGCATTAGCTTTAACCAGCTGTTTAGCCCTAACAGTACCTCATGGGCGACCTCGCAAATGGCCGCAAGTACGAACGCTGGTAAGGGGTACCAAATTACGCTCGCTGGGCAGACCATGAAATCGGGGACAAATTCAATTGCCGCCATTGGAGCGACCGCAACGAAGAGCATACCTGGGACTGCGCAGTTTGGCTTGAACTTAATTGATGATAAAAACCCAACAGCCCCAATTGTAACTGACCCAACAATTGGTACCGGTTCAGCTAACCCCATTACCTACTGGAATGGAGACGCAGCCGGTACGGGTGGAGCTATCAATCCTGCTTCAAATGGCACCAGTTTCTACGCACTCCCCAACACTGGGTTCAATGGAGCTGGCGACCCCAACAACTATCCTACTTACTCGTTTAGCAGCACTGGGGTCAATACCGTAGCGGAGAGTAACTACGGCGGTACGCTCAGCCCAACGAACAGCCAACGGTATACTTCAACTTACATCGTTAACGTCCCAGGTAACCAACCTGCCGGTACCTACACCACAACATTAACCTACATCTGTACGGCAACATATTAGGAGAGATTTCCACAGCAACCTTACTGATAATGCTTTGACGCGGGCTTTAAGCTCATGCTAATATTCACGCATGACTGTGAGTATGAAGCGTGCGCCTTTTTTGGTTGCAACTACTTCTTTGGTAGCAATAACCCTGGTATTCTCACTGCTAGCTGGTATCGCCTATGCATCTGGTCAGATTACAAATCGTAGCCTTACCTTGCAAAACGGTGTCACAGATGGCGGTTCAAAACCAAGTGGTGTCGTTAAACACCTCTTTACATTCACCTTACCCGTTTCAGCCGCCGGACAATCAATTGTTTTTAAGTACTGCACCACGGCAGACATCGACGCCGGCGGTACCTGTACTGCGCCACATGGCCTTGATACCGTGACAAGCACAACGCTGGGAGCTGCGACAGGTGATGCAACGGGAGCAACATTAGTAAATACGACTCAAGCTGCGCCACTTGTTAATCTGGGGACAGCCGTAACACCTGCTGGCACGACTGTGTCTACCGTTCAGCTAGCTAGCGTCAAGAACCCGGACGGCACTGACTGTACTACAACCACCAGCTGTACGTTCTATGTTAACATTCAGTTCTGGAGTGCAACCGGTGGCACCGGAACACTACTTTCTTCCGGTACTGTAGCGGCAACAGTCAACCCTCAAATAACGCTTACGGGGACGATGCCTGAATCACTCATCTTCTGTACTGGTGGCACCATTTCTAAGAATTCCAGTGGTATCCCAGACTGTACTACCGCTACAAGTGGTAGTGTCACATTCAATAAATTGTTCTCGCCAATAGGTACAGCCTTTGCAACCTCCCAATTAGCGGCCAGTACCAACGCTACGCACGGTTACTCGATCACGGTCTCAGGACCACAACTTGCGAGCGGCACGAATTATATCCCCGGTGTCGGCGCCACGGCTAAGACCTCAACTAGTACTGTTGGTACAAGTGTCTTTGGTATGAATTTAGTCGCAGACACTGACGCCGCAGCTTCGACTCCAGCACTTTCACCTGCCAGCGCAAGTATTACACCCGTATCTGATGGTGTTAACTATTGGGGTATCGCACAAGCGAACTTTAACACGAGCAGTAGCTATGCATTCGCTGATTCTGGTCCTACCGGAGGCACACTTACCCTCAACAATATTGCTGCCAGTGACTACGGCGCCAGCGGTCCGACCGGTACTAGTGAACCAACTGAAGGCCAGATATACACAGCAACCTACATGGTCAACGCCGCTGCAAACCAGCCTGCCGGTACGTACACAACCACACTAACGTACATCTGTACGGCTACCTACTAGAGCATGAAGAAATATCTATCATATATCTCGGTTGGTCTTAGTTTACTCATTTTTCTCGTGGGTACTGATGCTCCTGGAGTTGCTGCAATCGTGCAAACGGCTGCAGCTACAAAAGGTCTTACGGCTGGACAGGCACTTGAGATTGCACCGCCACTCATCACGCTGACCGCCAACCCTGGGCAAGTAATTAATACCACTATCCAGTTGCGTAACATTACGAGAACTAATCTTGAAGTCACTAACGAAATAGATGATTTTGTAGCTGCCGGTGAAGGTGGTACTCCAAAAATTTTAACCGGAAATGACAGTAATAACCCCTTTCAGTTAAAACAATGGATCTCTCCGCTTCCTGCGTTCACATTGACCCCGAACCAGATACAGATGCTTCCTGTAGTCATACGGGTACCGAAAAACGCCTCACCCGGTGGCCACTACGGTGTTATCCGGTTCACCGGCGTACCACCACAGCTAAAAGGAACTGGGGTTTCCCTGTCGGCTAGTTTGGGATCCTTGGTTCTATTGACCGTTAATGGCGACCTTAAGCATCAGTTGTCTGTGACTGATTTTGCAGTAAGTCAGGATAACAAAGTAGGTAAGCTGTTTCAGTCAACGCCGTTGACGTTCATTGTGAAGCTGAAAGACAGTGGCAACATACAGGAAGAACCGGAAGGACAAATTGTTGTAACGGACATGTTCGGTAGGGCGGTAGCTAGCTCCACCATTAACGTACCTCCGCGGAATGTGTTACCGGACAGTACACGCATGTTTACGGGACCTCTTGACCATTCCAATCTCGGCAATAGACAATTATTTGGCCTTTACCATGCAAAATTAACTGCAAGATATGGTGTCGGCAATGGCCTCACTACCACTGCTATGACGACATTTTGGGTTATACCGTACAAGTTAATTGCCATAGTCATCTTCCTGCTTATCCTAGCATTCTTTGTGATCAAGTTCATGCTCAAGCAATACAAGAAGAAGATTATTAAACAAACTACGGGTCGCTCAGCTAAACAGTCAACCAAACGACGCCGCATGTAGTCCTAATCAAAGAGTATGTAGGTGGTACAATAAGCATATGCATCGCTGGTTAAAAATCAGCCACCATCGTCACACAGGCCACCTTAAACCACATGAATATACCTCATATGGTCCGCTCATGTTCCTGTTGGTGCTTGTTGGTGTCTTGCTTACCATAAGCACGGCGAGTGCTTCAGGAGGTTCAGCGACGGCAGGGCCTACGGCAGACTCTGTCGGCCTGACAGGTATTATGCCCGGCCCAGCTCCGACAACTGCCGCAACAATTTCAGTACCGGGTAATGGTGAAACGTTTACAACAACACCTATTACCGTCCGCGGTAACTGCCCCGAAGGCACACTGGTTGAGATATACAAGAATGACATCTTTGCAGGATCTACCGAATGTGATATCACCGGTAATTACTCAGTGAGTATCGATCTTTTGATTGGCCAGAACCAGCTAGTTGCTCGAGTCTACAATGCGCTTAATGAGCCTGGACCGGACTCCAATATTGTAACGGTTTACTACAACGCACTCCCCTTTCAAGGAGCACCCATTGCAGCCCTTAACCTAGGGGGAAACCAGCTAATCCTCAACACAAATGCTGTCTACCGCGGGACTTTCCCTGGCCAAAAACTGACCATGCCCATAAGCATTCTCGGTGGAGTGCCGCCCTATGCTATCAATATCCAATGGGGTGATTCGAAGAATTCTGTTGAACCGCGCAGCAATAACCTCCAGTTCGACGTGGACCATGTGTATAGCACAGCCGGAACTTACCAAATTACGATCCAGGGTAGCGATTCTCAAGGTCGAGTCGCGTTCTTAACAGTAGCAGCTATCGTAAATGGCCAAGCAGTAACAGTTGGTAGCAATAATTCTAATACTAAGCCGATAAATAAGCTCTTAATGCTCTGGCCACTCTACACCACGGCGCTAGCAGCCGTAGCAAGCTTCTGGATGGGAGAACGGCGTGAAAAACACATTCTTGACACTACTACAATTAGGCCGCATTTCCTGACATAATAACTCCATTATTCCCCCTGTAAAATGCTTGTGTTAACGGGCAAAAACCGTTATGCTTGTAACAGGTAAAGTGCTGTTTTGGGCGACTACCTGTATCGTTCAATTAAAACGAGACACTACAGAAAACAATGGGTCTGGGGATACGGAATTTCTGCCGCAAATTTTGCGCATTCAGCTTACTATTATGCGTCGGTTCTTTAAGTGCCGTATTCGCCACTTCGGCTCCCGTGCATGCTGCAGTTGGTATTAACCAGGAGATGAACTTCCAGGGCCGTCTTTTAAATAACCAGGGGGCAATAGTTCCTGATGGCTACTACAACGTTGAATTCAAGATTTACCAGGACGGTGATGGCCAGACCGCCGGCGACACCACCGGCACCCCTGCTGGTACGCTACTCTGGACTGAAGACTATGTAGACAATAACGCCAATGCTGGCATACAAGTCGTGAACGGCTACATGTCAGTTCAGCTAGGCTCAATCTGTGCGTTCGGCGGTGGCTCTTGCCAAGGCCATACAAACGCTGGTGTTAACTGGGACAGCAACACCTTATGGCTCTCGATGAACATCGCCGGCGACAATAATGCCTGTACCGCATTTGGCGGCACCAACTGCACCGCTGACGGTGAAATGATCCCAATGAAGCGCTTGTCGGCTAACGCCTACGCAATGAATGCGTTGGCCGCAATTAACTCCCAGCAGCTAGGTGGCATTAACAGTGGCAATTACGTACAGTTCGCCGACGGTACATTACAGTCGGATAGCACGGCCTTTAACAGCATCTACATCAATAAGACGGGCACTGGCAATATTATCGATCTGCAAACAAGCGGTGTCGACTCATTCATGGTCAACAATAGTGGAAATGTAGTTTTTGGCGCTAATGCTACGCATACACTATCGGTTGCTATAGCTGCTGCGAGCACTGCTGGCCAAGCACTTACTCTTTCCGCAGGTAGCGCTGGCACAGGCACAACTGCACTCACAGGCGGCACATTAACGCTTGATGCCGGTACGGGCGGTGGCACAAATGGTAACGGTGGCAACTTAGTACTCGATGCCGGTGCACCAAACGGTACCGGTACGGCAGGCACTATAGCCGTCGGCGGTAACTATGCGAGTTCTGTACAACTTGGAAACGTATCAACTACAACCCAAGTAAAGCAGGTGGCAGGTGGCGCAACCACAACATTATCTAACACTGGCGGCCAAGCTATTGTTGGGTCTAACTCGACCAGTGCAACAACAGCGCTAAAAGTTTCTAACAGTAGCAATGTATCACTCTTCCAAATTACGGATGATGGCACAGTTGATCTAGGAGTAAACTCACTCAATAACCCTGCACTTATACTCAACACTTCCGGACAGATCACCACTGCGACTACTGTAAATACAACTTCACCAGTTGCATTGCTTGTGCAAAGCTCATCTACTGGTGAGGTACTTGATGTTGATACAACCAATAACCAAATACTAATCGGCCAAGCTGGTCATGTTAATGGTCTCGTTGCACTCGAATCAACTACTGGTGGTTATGTTGGCTTAGCAGCACCAAGTATCGCTTCCGGAAGTTCATACTCGCTCAACCTACCATCAAGTGCACCAACCGCCACGAACCAATGTTTACAAACAAGCAGCGCCTTTACTCAATTAACCTTTGGCCCATGCGGTATCACCGGAAGTTTCATTAATAACGCATATGGTACGACGCAAGCAGGCAACTTCAATATCCAAGGTGTTTCCAGCACCGTAGCAACAGCCGCCATTGAAGCCAACAACGGTGGTACTGGTGATATTCTAGACTTATTGAATGGTGCTGGCACAGCAGTAGCTACCTTTGACAGTAATGGTAACTTCGTTGACAGTGCTACCGGAACATCCAGTTTTGCTGGTACGTTAAGCGTAGCCACTGAAATCAAAACACCAACACTGGACACCGCCAGTGCTGTACCGTTGAATATTGGAGCTAGTTCTTCGCAAATTAACTTAAATCAGAACGTAGTCATCGCTAATGGTGCCAACCGCTCAATTAGTGTGGCTGCCGCTACCGCAGGTAATGGCAATGACTTAAGCGTGAGTGCAGGAGCTGGTGCTAGCGTCGGCAATAATAATGGTGGAAACGTGAATATTGATGCCGGAGCTAAGGCGGGTACTGGTGTAGACGGAATAATTAACATCGGCACAAACCATGCCAGTGCCATCAACATTGGGACTCCAGGCGTCACAACGACCAACAACGGCAATGAGGCTGTAAGTGGACAGATTGCAGTTGGAAAATCCGGTGCCTCAAATGGAACAGTAGTGTTTAACACCAGCGCTGGCCCAAACGCAATTACACTAAACACCGCATCGTCAGCCGAGGCCTACACCTTAACCTTGCCTATATCAGCTCCTGCGGCTGGACTCTG
>CAYVOS010000002.1:0-24552 GCA_964453515.1 uncultured Candidatus Saccharibacteria bacterium
TACCAGGCTTACTTTACCGAAGTGTATAAACCCTTAAACTTAAGTAATCCAAGCTGTCCAAGTTCACCTCCGGTAGGAGCCTATTCTTATGGTTCAGAAGGTGGCGTAGGCTACATGGATTACTATGTCGTAGTAGACAACAGTCAAGTAGTTATGTTCTCAATGCCAGTTCAAAATGGTAGTAATGGAACAAGAAATACAGCTCCTCTTGCATCAACATTTAATGAAATAGTTAAATCAATCAAGTTTAACTAGATAGCCGTAGTAGTTATAATCCCGGATGGGGTGTGTTGGAGTTTGTTGACGGGCTGCCGACTTCTTTGGATACTAAGGCTATGATCGGTTATAGACTGCCAGCGCCTTAGTGCATTGAACAATAAATGAGGGTTATCGGCTGAGTGGTTAACCAACTCTTTTTTTGAATTTGCTCAAAAAGGTATCAACTTGTTTTCGGATAGACATACCTTAGATTATACCGTGTGGATGGTGCTAAACCCGGTGATATGGGTGTTGGGCGGCAATGGTACTGGCGCGGTAGAGCGCCTCCACCAATACGACCATGGCAAGGTCATGCGGAAATGTCAGCGATGAAAAACTCCACTGGAAGTCAGCTTGGCAAATAACTGTTTCTGGTAGTCCGTCAGGGCCGCCGATAATCAGGCACAGCTCCCTGCCCTCGAGCGATCGTTTGGTCAAAAATTCCGAAAGCGCTTCACTGCTCAGTTGCGTCCCGTTGATGACCAGCGCAGTGACGTAGGCATTACCTGCAGTTTGCAGGATGCGTTTACTGTCATTGGCCCACTTGTCTGCCAGATGAGTGATGCGCACATCGTGGTATCTTCGCAGGCGTTTTATGTACTCCTGAAAGCCTACACGGGCATACTGCAGTTTTGGTTCGCCAATGCTTATAATGTGTAGTTTCATGTCTTTATGATGCCGATGTTGTGCTCGGCGTGTAAGTCGGCGGTTTTGCCGACTAAGAATTCCCGGACCGCCCGTTCGACACCGGGCAAGGCTTCGCGGCCGAAGTCGTCGACGGTGACGATGGCGTTTGGCGCCAGCGCTGGCCAGACGAGCTTCAGCGAGTCCGAGATTGATGAATAAAAATCGCCGTCGAGAAACACAAAGGCGACCTTGCCCGGGACCGCTGTAGAGGTCAATTCGCTGAACCAGGCCTTATGCACGGTTGGTGGTTGCAGCTGTGCCTTATGGAATTCATGGAGGAACTGTTTCTTACTGACACAGAGTTCGCCGGCCTTAAATTGTTCGCCCGCGGCGCTATTATCTTGAACGGTTTTTGGCGGCAGACCGGCAAACGAATCGTAGACGTGTAGCTCACGCCTGTCGGATTGGCTATAGGCATCAAGCATCCGGCGTAAGAATAGCGACGTGGTACCGATATAGCAGCCGAATTCGACGATATCCCCCTCGATATTTTTTTCCAGCACTTGTTCGAAGCTGCGCAACACGACGCGCAGCCGATCAGTCGTAATCTGATCAGATACGATCTGGTACTTTATAAGCAACTGCTCGGTAACCATGGGGTGCAGTCTATTTGACGGTATTCAGGAATTCCACAAGTTCCCGCGGCGTGACTTCCGCTTTAACGAGATAGCCGTCGGCATGGCTTTCGATGTCAGTACGGATCTCTTCACGCTGTTCGAGGTTGGTGGTGATGATAACTTTGCTATGCAACTTTGGCGTCTTGGCCGGATCGCGTAGTTCTCGTAAGATCTCAATACCGGTCATGTTCGGAACCATCAGGTCGAGCAGGATAACATCATACTCGTCTGTTTGTGCTTCTTTCAGACCTTGTAGTCCGTCAACAACGATGGTGACATTAAAGCCGGCTCGGGAGAGCGCGCGGCTGTAAAGTTCCCCGATAAAATGCTCATCTTCAATAACAAGGATCTTTTTGCCGTTTGACTGAGCCGGCGAGTCTGGTGGTGTGGGAGTTTGGGTTGCGTCCATAGTTACCTTCGATACAATGAGTGGTTTTTAATCCATCCGTGCGCGTTTGTTGTAATGTCCATATTATCGCCGCTTTTCTGCTCATCAGCAAGTTTAGCGAACGGGATGATGGTAAAACCGAAGGTTGTTCCCTCGCCTTCTTTACTCCGTACCCAGATGTTGCCACCATGAGCTGTGACGATAGTTTTACTCAAGTACAGTCCGAGCCCGGTACCGCCAATTTGAGCCCGGTTCTTATAGTTGCGATAAAACTTACTGAACAGATTGGGCATGACGGTTTCGGGAATACCGACTCCGAAGTCTTGTACGGTAGTCTCGACCAATCCGTCTTTTGTCATTTCTGCCTTGATAACGATCTTTTTGCCACTGCCACTGTATTTTATAGCATTGTCGATTAAGTTACTAAGTACTTCGTATATATTAACGCGGTCAACTCCCACCGTCGGCAAGTTCGGTGCAACGCTGCATTCTAACGTGATACCACGGACTTGCCCGCGCAGTGACCAATCACTCACTACTGACTGCATTAGATCAGGCCACTTCGTTTCCTGCAGGCGTAAGAATAGCTGATCGCCTTCAATCCGGGCGACATTGAGGATATTATTTACGAAGGTAGTCAATTGTTGGGCGGAAGCATTCATCTTTTGCATATAGCCCTGTAGTTCGGTGTCAAGTTTACCTTTTAACTCCTCGTCGAACACTTCAATGTAGCCGCGTAGCAAGGTAAGCGGCGTGCGGAGCTCATGAACGGCTAGCGCGACAAAGCCCATCGACTGGTCATCCTGTGTGTAGGTGTCGGTGTGATCAAAGAGTATGAGAATGGTCTCAACGCCTTCAGGATTATCTTTGTTGTAGTACGCGGCCAGGTCGAATTGCAACGTCTTTGCTTCGGTTCGGGATAGCCGAATGCGCTCCCAGGATTTGGTAGCGGTAATGGTACTGGTCTTGGCTTTCTTGATCCAGGCATCGAAGGTGTCGTCACTGGGAAATGACATATCGAGTACAGAATAGACGATCTTACCGGTTAATTCTTCAACCGGCGTGTTTAAGTACTTGGCAGTGGCGTCATTTGCGAAAATGATGTTGCTTTCTTTATCCAGCAACAGTAGCGGCAGCGGCAGCGCGTTGGCGATAAGGCTGCTGCGGGATTTTTCCGTCTTCACAGCTCTTTGCTCGGTGCTGTCAAACTGCTCGGCGACACTGGCGATCTGGTAAATCTGCGCAACCAGTGACATGACAAGCGTTCGACCGACAGCCAATTTACTAGTATCCGGCGTCGGGACGTTATGCTCCCCCGGAAGGATATGCAGCACTGCCAGCCAAATAGCCTTCAATGGCTGCAGTGCATAGTCGGTAGCGGCAAATGTGATAATAAAGGTCATGACTATACTGACTACGTAGGCGCCGAGGGCGGCCATTGCGAGCGATACGTCAAAGTGCCCGAGCACATACCAGAGACTGAAGATAATTAACAGGTTTTCGAGCAGAATCACGAAAATAAGGTACGCTCGGATTTGGATTCTGAGTGATTGAAAGTGATTCATACGCGAAAAAGTTTAGCTGCTTATGTTTATTTATACGATACTTCGCTGTTTGATGCGAGCGCAGTTATCCAAGTTTGCCCCGGGTTTAGCTTTATCGGGTTATTATTAGCGTCCACGAACGATATCTGATCGGCGTTCCCCGCCTTGCTCCAGGTACCGGTCGTTACAGTGCCGTCCTGGAAGATATACACCGCTCCGCTGCCGATTACCTGATAGTTGCTGTAGTAGGCACCGGTAGCATCAAGTGGGCCTTGTGCCCATGGGACGATCATAGCAATCACAACTTTTGGTTCGATTTGCGTTCCGGTGTTCGCATCAATATGCGCTGCGCCACCCTCAGAGCGGAGGTATGCATTATCCGTCGGATTATAGGAGTAATGCACCGCAAAGTCTGCGTACGAGGGGTTAAGGTCAATTGAGGTAGCATTGGGAGTCTTGCTCGGGCTGTCTTTCTTGCGCGGGAAGCCGGTGAAGCTACTCGTCGTCCAGCCATTGCTGGTTTCAATGGCATTTAATGCAGCCATACTGCTGTACATGTTGTGGGGTGCTTCTCGAGCGCTAATGCGGTGAAACGAGGAGCCATAATAGAACTCGTTCAGATCCTTTGTACCCCACGATTTGACATCAGCAAGCGCCAGGGGGCTTCCACCGACATGCGCGACGGCTGCATCAAAACCCATTGCCCACTGCAAAAAGTATGGTCGCAAGCTGCGAATCGGACCGATGTTTGTGGGTTGCGCTTCCTGGTAGAGCGCCATAAACCGGGTGATTCCGCCTTCGGTCAATGCTTCGAAGACGACGCCAGCCTGACTTAATCCTGATTGAGGACGTGCAAAATCACTGTTCTCTATCATAACGGCTGTGACCGGACGCATGGCGTCGCTGGCGCTTACTGGTAAGCCAGTGAGTGGTGAATCAATTGGAATCGGTGCCGGTTTCAAGGGAGCCGCCTTTGGCGGCGACTGTGGTGGATTGTTGGGGGCGGTCGAGCTACTTAGAACGAAGGCGAGACCACCGCCAAAAAGCGCCACAAACACCAACCCGCCAAAGATCATTTGCCGCTTTGACAGCCGTTCACTCAACCAATGCTTCAGGCGCCAAAACTGGCCGCCAGGTTTCAGCAATTTAGGCGCGGATTTTGATGCATGTAAGGGTTGGGTATGTTGCCCATGATGATCTTCGTGCTCGACTTCATTACTTTGATATTTTTGTTCAAAGTCCATTCGATCCATTGTACACCAATGCTTACGCTTAAGTGTTAGATTGCGGCGAGCATAGTGTCGATACGGCGAAGACTGGTTGCCATACCGAGTACTGCGAGAGTGTCGGCAAGTCCCGGGCTGGCTGGTGCTTGCGTGGTCGCAATACGAATCAAGCTAAAAAGTACTGCTGGTGTTTGATTCGTCGATTCCAGCAGCTCATTGAGCTTGGTCGAAAGGTCGTCAATACTGAAGTCGCTCATCGCTAGAACTTCCCTGCTTTGCTGCAGCAGGTGCCTAATTTCCGACGAGTCTAACTTCTTAAGCTGCTTGTGCTCCTGCCAGAGTGCTGGATTTACCGGCAAGTCCTTAAAGAAAAACTCAGTAAGTCCCGGCAATTCCGCAAAGTATTTGAGCCGCTCTTGGACGAGTCCCAGTATCTGCTGTTTATAAGTCTCGTCGTAGGCTGCGGCTTCAGCGGGCCAATATGAAGTTGTACGTTCGTATAAATCTTTCGGATCCAGCTGGCGGATGTAGTGGCCATTCATCCAAAGTAGGCGTTGCTCGTCGAACTTAGCACCGCCCCGCTGTACTCTATCCAGGCTGAATTCCTTGATGAGCTCCTTGCGGCTAAAGATTTCCTGTTCCGTGCCGTCATTCCAGCCCAGCGTTGCCATAAAGTTGAGCAATGTTTCAGGGAGGTAGCCTTCCTTGGCGTAATCGAGCATATCTTTCGCGCCATCGCGTTTGCTCAGCTTCTTCTTACCGTCAGGTCCCATAACAAAGGGTAAGGTTGCGAGAAATGGGCGTTCGATCTCAAGCGCTTCATAGAGATTAAGGAATTTCGGTACGCTGGCGATAAATTCCTGGCTCCGCATTACATAGGAAATTTCCATCAAATAATCGTCGACAACGTGCGCAAAGTTGTACGTTGGGAAGCCATCAGACTTCATAATGATAAAATCATCGATTGCTTCCGGACCGGCGTGAAGGTCACCAAGCACCTCATCGTGCCAGTCATAGGTTTTAGGTTCAGATTTAAGCCGTAATGGCTGGGTGCCATCCCAGGTTGGCGGATGTTCTGGTCGATGGTCGCGGAACAAGAATGGTTTTTTTGCTGCTTTGGCAGCGTCACGGAAAGACTGTAGCTCATCCTGAGTGTATGGGTCCGTGTAGGCCCGACCGCTATCGACTAGTTTCTGGGCCCATTGCTTATACGTATCTAGGCGTTGGCTCTGAAAATACGGCCCGTGGTCGCCGTCTACGCCCGGTCCTTCGTCCCAATCAAGGCCGAGCCACTTAAGGCTTTTTTGAATATGGTCAGCGCTGCCCTGTACCTCACGGTCCTGGTCAGTATCTTCTATACGGAGGATAAATTGACCGTGGTGCTGTTTGGCGAGTAACCACGCAAAAAGTGCAGTCCGAACACCACCAACATGCAAAAAGCCCGTCGGACTTGGAGCAAACCGTGTGCGAATCTGTTTCATAACTTTTCTACTCTAGCAAAAAACTGCCTTTGATGCGAGTGGAGCAGCGGTTGTTACATGCTTGTAGCGAGATTGAGGAGCTGATCTTTGCTGAGCTGACCATGGTCGTTGATCTGATACCAGATGCCACCATTGACCCATGTAGCGTTGTCGTTGCCGTACACGTATACGGTACGACCAGCCGCCTGGTAGGTGTTATACGCCTGACCACTTGTAGCGACGTAGTTTTGGAGCAACGTTTCACTGTCCCAGTTTGAGGTTTTCTGAACGACGTTGAAATTACCGACGTTGCTCGTGAAGCCAATGGTGACGGACCCAGGGCTGTAGGTGAGCCCCTTCACCGCGTAACCGGTCGGTCTATAAGCAGGCATACTGGCGGGGACGCCGGAGCGGGCTGAAGCCAGCTGGAGCTCGATATCTGCGCGGTTTTGCCAAAAGATAAAACCGCTTAATGCAGCAAGCATGACGACACTGGCAAAAACACCGGCAATCTTGCGATGTTTACGTTGTGAACGCCTGGATTTTTGCTTTTCCAGTGCATGTGGTGACGGTTGTTCGTGGCTTTTAGCATAGGCAATTGCCTGCTCAAAAATGTCAGTTTCAGATGATTTGTGCGATGGCAGTGTGTGTCGGGTTTCGACGCGCATCGCTTCTCGAGATCTACTGATAGATTCCATCGCACGATGAGCTGGTCGAACTGGGGCCAGTGTAGCGTGTGCGGCAGATCGCGGCATCGGTTGCTTGCGGAAGCGCTCAATTTGCGGGCTGTGCATGATGTGCTGAGCTCGGGTAGCTCGGGCCGGGTCGATAACATCAGACGATAATTTCGGCATTACGGTCAGGACGCCGGGCTTGTGTTGGACGATGTCAGTGGGTCCCTGTAGCTTCAGGGGCTTCAGCGGCTTAATGGTGGGTGGTTTTACGATGTCCCGGCGCAAAGTCTTTGCTGATTGCTGTTTATGGTGAGCTATTGGCTTGATGTGGTGTGTAGCCACCAGTTTTGATGCCACAGGATTCAGGGCATGCACAGGCGCTGTGGCTGCAGCCTTCGACGGTTTAATACCGTCTACTACCGTGCCATGACTTTGGCTCGCTTTGGTTACATAGGAGGCTTGTTTAATTCCCTCATCTTGTGGTTTCCCAACTCCTAGGAAAGCTCCGGTAACCGCATCATATCGCTTGCCGTTTAATTCGATAAAGTTGTTGGTTTTGGCCACGTTTCGTATTACCCTTCAAAGATTCTCTTCTGACGAATTTATACTTATGGTAACCCGACTTGTGCCCAGGTGCAAGCGGAGAATTTTGCGTAACTTTCCAGCAAGTATCACGGTACCTATTGCAAAATTGTTAACGAGGTTTCAGACTTGTAGGGGAAACGCTAAAATAGACAGTTAGATCATGATGGACTTACTCGACCCTAAAAAGCGCCGAATTCATAATATCAAGTTAGTAATCGGCTATATCCTCGTCGCAATTACGATAGGGCTTAGTACAATATTGCTGTTATACACTGTCTACGGGTACGGCTTACATAAGGGTCAGGTCATTCAAAATGGACTGATTTTTGTCTCTTCTACCCCAAGTGGCTCCAAAGTATATATTAATGGGCAGCAAAATGGTACGACTGGAGAGCGGCTGTTCTTGCAGGCGGGATCGTATACCATGAAAATCGAGCGTAACGGCTACCGGACGTGGCAGCGCGCAGTAACTGTTGAAGGTGGAACCGTTGAACATTTTGACTACCCTTTCCTTTTCCCGATTAATTTGCATCCGACGGCGTTACAGACGTACACAGCCGCACCGGGCCTAGTCATTCAGAGCCCCGACCGGCGTTGGCTACTGGTTCAGCAGCCGGACAAGTTCGGCAGCTTTTATAGCTTTTATATGTGGGATATGAAAAATCCGAAGAATCGCGTGGACACGACGGTCTCGTTGCCTGACGGGCTGCTTTCGGCTTCTACTGGCAGCGAATCACTGCAACTGGTGCAATGGTCGAACGACAATAAGTACGTACTGTTGCAACACGTGTATAGCGGTGGTTCAGAGTACATCTTATTTGACCTGCAAAATCCGGCACAGTCATTCAATTTAACTAAAACCCTAAGCCTTTCGCCGACTGAACAATTGACATTGCAAAATCTTCAATACGACCACTACTTTGTATATGACACGAAATCCGGTGCCCTAGGGACGGATAGCCTAAGCAGCGCGTCGGTCACACCGCTCGTCGACCATGTAGTGGCGTTTAAGACGTATGACTCAAACATCGTACTGTACGTTACTGACAAAGGTGCGCCCAAGGGCCAAGTGGACGTCAAATTGTTTCAGAACAATGCAACCTATCTAATCCGTACCCTGCCGGTAGATACCAAGTATCTCTTGAACTTGGCGCAGTATAATGGTTCGTGGTACGTTGCTGCCGGAGCGCAGCACGATAACCAGGTGTACGTATATCAGGACCCGATTAGTGTGCTTACACAAGGCTCCGGATCGATCCTGATCCCAAATACGATTCTCCGGGTCAACCAGCCGAATTATCTCAAGTTTTCCGCGAATACACAGTTCGTGGTTGCGGCCAATACCAACCATTTTGCCGTCTATGATGCTCAATACGACAAAACCTACGCCTATACGATCGACGAGCCATTTGATGCACCGCAGACGCACGCAACATGGATGGACGGTGACCGCTTGGCGTACGTCAGTAACGGTAAGCTCGTCGTCTTTGACTACGACAGTACTAACTTGCAGACGCTCATGCCAGCTGACCCAAGCTACCTACCGTTCTTTGACCAGAACTATCACTATGAATATAGCTTAGCTATGTCGGCGGCTACCAGTAAGAACCCGTCTCAAATGCAGTTGAATGCTACGGCAATGTTGACGCCCGCTGATAACCCGTAGGTCAAATATCTACGGTATAAATTCAATGTTCCCCCAGTGCTTCGTAGCTGTGTCGCAATGGAGAAGACGAATACCAGCCTTTCTATTCCCAGTACGGTAACTATAAGACGGTGCATTGACTGGTCGTAGAAGTAGCCGATAAGGGCGCCACCAATAAGGCTGATCAAACCGAACCAGACAATAAATCTCCACGCGGAGAGTTACTTATTGTTCGCATCTTGCATATTTATTAAAGATACTATAAAGCCGGTCAGCGCTTTAAAGCCAGCTGGTCAGGCCGTGTATCATTCGACTCCAAAGTGAGGGGCCGTTATTCGGCAACTGTGTGCTACTTGAAATTGAACTTGAGGTGTTGCTACCAGCACTATCGTTGTTCGGGTCTGGGCTCACCTGTTCTCCCCATACTACCAGGCGGTTGATGCTGGTGCCTGGTGGATCACAGGTAATTAAAGTAGCGGTTGCGGTTTTATTCGGCACGTCATCAAGAACCGCAACATCGTTTGGACTCACGATCTGCTTGTCGTAAACCTGGTAGGCGTATACCGTGCCATGGTATGTCAGATAAAACGTGTCACCTGGCACTAAGTCGTGGAGTAGTGCAAAGGCGAACTTATAGTGCCCAGGGTTAAAGATATTGTTTGAGGAGTGGCCAAAGAACGCGGTGTTGCCCTTCTGGCCGGGCAGCACCGTGGTTGGATAGTGCACGACGCCGTCTTCCAAGTCATTTTCAACCTGGTTTTCATCAGTAGTTTGGAGGTTGAATCCGACGAGCGGGATTTCGACGTTAATTTTTGGGATAATGACCTCTGGTGTTGACGTCGGTGCGATGTTGCCGGAACCAATAATGAGCGGCGTTGCACTGACGTCCCGGCTGGGCTGAATAAATGGCGCGATAATATATTCATTGAAGAAGCTAAAGAGCGTGATGACTACCACGAGTGTGCCTATACCAAGTCCGAAAAGCAGTGACTGGAAATGATGTCTGACTTTTAATTTATTACCGTCGCGGGCATGTCGTCGGAGATCTTTTTTAATGTCTGAAATTGAGCGTGTGTCAGCGAGATTTTCATATACCCTTGGTTTGCTGTGCTTTTTTTGTGGCGTATCCTCATAGCCAAGGTTGTGGTCGACGACGACCCTCGTAGAATCTGGTTGGATTTTAGTTTCCTCGGGCTGTAGCTCTGGTGTTTTTGGTTTTTCAGGTTCGGGCTCGGGTTGTTTCTCGCGGCGATTTGCTTCATAGAATTCCTGCCATACTTCGTGCTTTTCCGCGTCTGACAGATTATCATAATAGGTGTGCCAGTCGGTTTGGATCTCGGCAAGACTTTTGCCTGAGGTGCTCAAACTCTTCATGTACTTCTGGTGTTTTGATAAGCGGGCGGTTGCCTGCATCTCGGCAAGCTCTTGCTTTGCGGTCGGTTCTTGGTCGTACAAGTTCTCTATCTTGGTTCGGATGAGATTGGCGGCCGGGTTTAATTCTTCATGGAGGGGCACGATCGTCTTGCCGTGACGAAGCGCCGAATTATGGTGCTGGCGTTCTGTTTCAACACTCTTTTTGTCGGCGTCTTCATTGTTCTCGTTCGGGAAAAGTGGATTCAGCATGGTGTTCTTTACTACATTATAAAACGAAAGCTTATGCTAGCCCTAATACAGCAAGTATAGTACAATACACCTCTGTAGCATACCTTGTGAATCTTACAATCAGGTTGCGCCAGCCCGGGCGGGTGGCGGAATTGGTAGACGCGCTGGACTCAAAATCCAGTGTTGGCAACAACGTGAGGGTTCAAGTCCCTCCCCGCCCACCATATAAAAAACTCGAAGCCGATATAATTGCTTCGAGTTTTTATTGTGCCTGCATTTACGCTTTTGACTGAGACATTGTGAGCGCTTCAAAACTCTGATGTGGTGTCTGTAGCCACCACACGGCAGCTCGTGACGCAGCGCTTAGCCGCCAAATTTCTTCTTCCTGCTCAAGTTTCGTCGTACTGATCTGTCCGTGGTGTGCTACGAATACATGGTCCAAGTGTTTAACAATAATACTGATCCGGTACGTTTCCGTGAAGAGGTGTAGCGTTTCAACCAAATGCAGCAGGTCCATCGTAAACGTAAAAGCATGGGTGAAGTTCGCGGATAGCGCCAGTTTTTGGAGCTGTGCAAGGCTGATGACAAATAACGTGTTGGGACGTTCAATCACTTTTTGTGGTGTACTGGTAAAGTAGTCAGCGGCATCCCGGGTAACCGTCAGTTGCCCAGAATATTTTTCCGCAAATTTCTCTAGAAGAATAGCGGTTTCTGAGTTCCTCCCCAAATCTCCTGCGATCAGTATCCCGTCAGCCCAGTGGCTGAGACTTAAAAATTCATCAAGCGCTTTCTGGCTGAAGCTACCACTCGGCGTGCTTGGTGCATACTCTCCTGCTTCGAATACCTTTCCGACCGTTCGCTGGAGCGCATCAGGCAGCACGACACGGGAGGTACCGATGCCGTTTTTTGAACTCTCCTGATATGCTTCTGCGGGTGCGGCAAAACCATGCAGGTTACCGCCGATGATAAGTAACTTGCCGGCATGTTGCTTATTCTCCGGTGTACTCCACAGCAAATTAGGAAAAAGTGGTTTGTCATGTATCTGCCGGTACCAGTATTCTCGTTCCATATCCGTACGCTATTTTTCTAATGAGTCAATTTCGGTGATTTCACACATTTTGACTTTGTCATTTTCAATAACCACTCTTCCCTTAAACGGAATGTTATTCAGGAATTTTGGATTCCAAAATTCATCCGATGGCCACATCTGATTATATGGGAAGTCTTGCTCATTAAACCACTCCAGACGCATTTTTTCGGTTTCCACCGGCTTGCCATCCCGGTTATACGCTACGTATATGTGGCAGTAGTGCTCTTCGTAGGGCAAGTGAAAGAAATGAAGTTCACCACGCAGTGCAATATGTTTTGGCGTGACGCTAATATCTTCCTGGCACTTCCGGATTGCTGCCTGTTTGTTCGTTTCGCCGGACTCAACCTTGCCGCCGATACCGTTCCATTTGTCGGCGCCAAAACGTCGTTTTTTCATGGCAAGTGGTATCCGGCCTTCTGATCGAAGGAACGGCAGGGTGGCTTGTGTTTGCTGGGCCATATGATTAGATAGTATACAGAATCAGTAGCTACTTTGACGTTTTCTATAAGCGAATTCCCAATGCTTCAAAGGTTCCTGCAGCGTATGCTACCGTTGCGATTACGTATCCCATCGCCATAATGAATGAGTTGGAGGCTTTGCTGAAGTCGAGAAAAGATAACCCACTGCTAAATGCTGTCATGATGCCAATCAATCCGATTGCACCTACCCAGATCCAGCGCTTGCTCTTAAGTTTCACGGCGCGGACGATAAAGATAATACTGTGCGCCAGCAGTCCAATCGCAACGAGCACATGCAAGAAGAGTGTTATGCCGCCGCCAAGCGTAATTGCCCAGGCAAACGAATGACCGCTGCGTACAAAATAGTTGCCAACCTGACCAGGATGTTTATTTGGTAGTGTAACAAAGAGATTGAGAATCATACCAAGAATGAACTGCAGTGCGAGCATAGAGAGCAGGATGATACTTTGCCGTCGAAGTTTGGATTGCATAGCTGTCATCCTGAACGCCCTTATATATCTAGTGTAATACTAACTGGGCAGTGATCGGAGCCCATGATCTCCGGATGGATGTTTGCGGCGGTTACTTTATCTTTTAAGCTAGCTGAAACTAAGAAGTAGTCAATACGCCATCCAACATTACGAGCCCGGGCATTCGCCCAGAATGTCCACCAGGTGTAGTAGCCGTTACCTTGTTTGAAAAGCCGCAGCGTATCGATGAATCCGGCATCAATGAACGCTTGGAAGCCGGCCCGCTCCTCGTCGGTAAAGCCCTTTTTGCCGACATTTGATTTCGGGTTGGCAAGATCAAATTCGGTGTGTGCTACGTTAAGGTCGCCGCAAAATACGACCGGTTTGGATTGTTCAAGTCGTTTCACATAGGCTAGGAAAGCCGGATCCCAGTGTTTATGACGCAGCTCAACGCGGCTTAAATCATCTTTGGCATTAGGGGTATAGACAGTGACAAGGTAGAAGTCCTTATATTCCGCAGTAACGACTCTGCCCTCATTGTTCGGGTCACCGTACAAATCTCCCGTGACAAGGTACGCGTCTACGATATCTACAGGTAGCCCGTTGATGATACCGATTGGTTTCACTTTGGTGAAGATTGCCGTACCCGAGTAGCCGGGCTTATCCGCGGAATTCCAGTATTCCTCGTATTCAGGCAGGTTGATTTCGGCCTGGCCCTGCTTGGCTTTGGTTTCCTGTAGCCCGATAATATCCGGCTGCTCTTTTTCGACAAATGTCGAAAAGGCGCCTTTATTGACGACTGCGCGAATGCCGTTGACGTTCCATGAATAAATTTTCATGACTTTCAGTATATAGCATGCACTAGAGTAATGTGATCGCTTGACTCTTAACACGTGAGAACGTATGCTAAGCAAGAATGTCCCAGGCTATATGGATGCAACCTAGCTTCGTATTTCTCTATGCGAATGTCAGGGGTTCATTGTAGATCATGAGTGATTTGCTGGGCGTCTATATTGACGGTGAAACAAAAACAGGCAAAGGTGCCGCCAGTAAAGTCATTGCAGATGTCCTCACCGATAAAGGGTTGCATGTTTACTACGACGTGGCCGGTGATTTCTACCGGCGATATGTGGCGCAGGTACGTCGGTATCTTGAACTTACCGACGATGACCGTTTGCCGACAGGGAAAGTACTCGAGGATGCGGCACGAATCGTGCATGAGAAGCGATTGGCTTTAGGGCAAGACGAAAGTCTCGGCGATTTGCAACGACCGGCGATCGGAACCTCGGTTTCGGTGCTTGGAGAGCTGACGACAGTCCAGCGTGCCGGTGATGAGTGGTGGGTCATTACCGCTAAGCGCGCAAAAGATGCTGGCGCGGAAGTGATTGTCATTGACGCCCGCAACCCGCGGCTCCGCATGGAAGAGGCTATGAAAGCAAGTGGCATCACGGTTAAAACAGCACTGAATCTATTCATGACCTGCGATCCCGGTGAAGCGGCCCGCAGGACATTGCTAGGCACGGGTGTAGAGAATCCGACTGCGGAGCAAATTGCAGCGGAACGGGTCAATGTAATATGCAGACGAGAGCGCGACCGAAAGCGAATCGAGAATCCGTTCATACTACCGAAAGCAAGTGTTCCGTTTATTCCTGCGGTGATGTCGGTTTCCTCAGTGATCAGACAATCGTGGCATAAACAGCCGGATGACTCCGAATTGCCCACAACGATTACTTTAGATAATACAAAGATCTCCAAGCCCGAAATGCTGGCAGCCGTATCATCTCTGGCGTGTGCCGCAGTCAACTTTATGCAGGTTGCGTAGCGACAACTTGCAAGCCGAGGTCCGGTACATCGAGAATGACATGATCCCCTGGTTTTGTTTGTCCGGAGAGAATACGAGCGGCAATGCTATCTTCAACGGTTCGCTGGAGCATCCGGCGCATCGGGCGTGCTCCTAGACGTGGATCAAAACCTGCCTCCACGATTTTTGCGGTAGCTGCCGGAGTCAGTGCAACTGAAATGTTTTGACTCGACAACGTTCTGTTTACCTCTTCCAGCATGAAGTTAACCACCTGTGAAAGTTCCTGCTGATTTAGCGGTCGGAACAAGACGATTTCATCAAAACGATTAAGTAGCTCCGGTTTGAACTGGTGACTATTGATCAGTTCGTTCGTGAGTTCTTCTTCGAACGTTTCAAGTTGCTCGCCTTTTGCAACGCGGTTGCGGATGGTATCGGCGCCAGCATTTGAAGTTGCGATTACGATACAATCCTTAAATGAGACTGCTCTGCCGTTGAAGTCGGTAAGGTGGCCTTCGTCGAGCAGCTGCAGGAGTAAGTTGAGAATATTGGGATGAGCTTTTTCTATTTCGTCGAGCAGTACGACGCTGAACGGATGTTCGCGGACTGCCATAATGAGGCTCTTGCTTTCGCTGGCGCCGTTACTGAGTAGCCGTTGAACATCATCAGACTGCTGGTATTCACTCATATCGAGGCGAATCATATTCTCTTCAGCACCGAAATAGGTTGCAGCAATGGATTTTGCCAGCTCAGTCTTACCAACGCCGGTTGGTCCCAAAAACAGGAAGCTACCAATCGGCCGTTTCGGGTTGGAGACACCGGCTCGGGCGCGCCTGAGCGCTGAAGCTACTACGCTGACCGCCCTGCTCTGGTTAATCATACGTTCGTGGATTTTGTCTTCCAGGTGCAATAGCTGATCGGCTTCAACCGGCGCTGCTGCCCCGACTTTCACACCCTTGGTCTGTTCGATGGTCTGTTGGACGGACTTCGCGGTAATGAGTTTGCCTTCGGCGTGCGGGAGCGCTTGCTGTAGCAGCTGGAGGGCTTTGCCCGGATAAGCGGCATCCTGGTCATAGCGGCCGCTCAGACGGTATGCTTCGCGTAATGCTTCGTAAGATATGTAGAGCCGATTATTGGCCTCAATTGAGAGTGCGCTATCTTCCAGTATCCGCATGACATCTGGCTCGGTAGGTTCTTGTAGTACTACCGGCGTCAGGAGACCGGCGAAGGCCGGGTTATTATTTTTTAAGTTTTGGTAGTCGTGCGGTGTCATCGCCATGACGATTTGAATGGCCCGATGTTGTGCAACCGGCAGTAAGATTTGCGTAATATCGAATGAACCGGGGCCGGTCGTGAAAAAAAGCTGGGCGTCGTCCAGAAATAGGATAATATTGCCGGCATGTACCGCTTCATTTAGTAGCCTTGTGACGATATATTCCAGATCGCCCGGGCCGCGAGCGTTACTGACGATCGATGATGCATCGAGGCCGATAATTTGTCTATGTGCGATGTTTGGCGTGGATGTATCTGCCAAGACAGTTTGCGCCAGCGCGAAGATATGGCTGGTTTTGCCAATGCCAGTATCACCTATCAAGGCGACGTTCGTCGAGCCTTGTGCCAAGGCTCCTTTGATGGCGGTTACGCCGGGGCTGGTGGTGAGCCAGCCGAAGTGCTGCGATCCATTTTGTTCGATCGCGAGACTAATATTGTACCCAAAACGGTTGAGCTGGGGCGTGAAGCCGCTGGCCCAATCTCGACCGATACCACCGAAGAATGGCTTCTCACGGTTTATGTCTGTAATTGCTCGGGTGAGCCACGCACAGACGTTCTCGACGTCTTTTCCTGTAAGTTTGTCGTTGGTTAGTATGGCCCGCATGGCCGGTGACCTGAGTAAGATAGCTGCTACCACGTGACCAACTTCAATTGTATCGCTCTTGTTGTCGTCTGCGAGCTGCTGTGCCGTGGCCCAGATCGGTCCCGAATCCGCTTCGTTGCTACTCATGCTGTTTTTGATCAAATCCGCTGGCAGCATAAAGTGCATGATGAAGAAGGCCGCCTGCCAATGTTTGCCTATGGCGCTCCAGAGCGTTGCGGGCGTCAGCGCGGTTTTCGTACTGAGCAGGCCGAGTAGTTCGCCACTTAAACGTCCGTTAAGATCTTTATCATCTGGCGATAACGATTTCAGTTCCTGGTCATACCAGGCGGCAATCATGACGCAGATGATCGCGACTGATATCAGCAAGTAGCCGATGTGAAAGTACTTCAGGAAGTAAGTCATCCCTCCAGCTACGGTGGCTATCAGTGCGGCAAGCAGCAGGATTTTGTGTCCTGTTTTACCGATTCTGCGAGCTAGGCGGGCTTTGCGGGCTCTAAGTGACAGTAGGTTTGGTTCGGTCGGATCCCCGTTCATCCGGTTATCCCCTTCACGATGGTTACCAGGACTAAAATCGGCAGTAGTGGCCATACTACCAGTTCCACGATTGCAATAACACTGACAATAAGAAGCATGATGGCAGCGGTAAAGAGAACAAAAATACGAACGGTAAAACCGACAAAACGGCTGACCATATTGTCACTGAAGGCTCGAAGCTTGGCGCCAATATTTGAACCGGGATACGTGATAATGCGTTTCCAGGGCGCAAACAGCGTGCGCAGAAGTATAGGGATCGAGAACATGCTTGAGGTCATCGAAATTCGTCGCTGCATGTTTTTTGCTAACAGTTGCCAACCTCGGCTATACCACCAAGTAAAAAATTCAAGCGCTAGCATGCTGCTATTGTATCATCTCATTTACAACCGTGAAGATGGGAGTCGGAGTGCTAGAGTGATATGCCAAACCAGCCACTGATCGTCGTCGGCAACACAACCAATGAGCGTGCGCCGATTACGGCTACGCATGTGGTAGCAACCATTTTAAAGATAGGCCCGTCCGCGGCGCCTAGGATAATTTGCACGGTAAACAAGTCAACGAAGAGCGGTGTCTTTCGACGGGCAACGACGCAACCTCGCTGATGCTGGCATCGGGTAGCGCGGTGACAGTTTCTGGTAGTCTGATAAGATTACCCATATATTCGGACGAATCAGAGATTAACAGATCGACAACTGCCAGGTCGTAGGTGAAATGTCCGTCGTCCTCGATGGCGGAAGCTTATAAACCTTGCACCGTATTGTATTTGAACGTATCAAAAGCTTAAATTTGGCGGAGAGGACAGGATTCGAACCTGCGAGGACCTTTCGACCCAACACGCGTTCCAGGCGTGCGCCTTAAACCAACTCGGCCACCTCTCCGTGCTGATGACATTATACAGAATAAATGCCAGTGCGCAGCAGAATTAGCCGATAAGCATTTGCGTCTTAAAAAATATGTTGTAGAAAATGTAAATAACACCTTGCGGCAGTCATAAAAACAAGGTTACACTAAATATAATGTTTGACAGTCAAAGTAAAATCAGACTAGTGTTACTCTCTGTGCCGCGCGGCGGCCCGTACTGGAACGTAGAGGAATAGTAAGAGCATGTCGAATATAATCGAACTGAAAGATATCAGTAAACTCTACGGTTTTGGTGATGCTACCACATTGGCTCTCGACGAGGTTAATTTGACGATTGAGCAAAACGAATTTGTAGCCGTCATGGGGCCGAGTGGTTCGGGAAAGTCAACGCTCATGAATGTTATCGGCCTGCTAGATCGTCCGACGCACGGAGAATACAAGTTTAACTCCTACTCGGCCGGTAAATTTGGTGCTGATAAGCGTGCCAAAATCCGTCGCGATACCGTCGGATTCATTTTTCAATCATACAATCTGCTCCCGCGTCTGACGGCGCTGGAAAACGTTGCTTTGCCACTTGCTTATAAGGGTATGTCTCTCTCGCGTCGTCTTAGACTGGCGAGCAGTATGCTCGAACGAGTTGGGCTGCAGGATCGTGAATACTACTACCCCGGACAATTGAGTGGTGGCCAGATCCAGTGTGTGGCGATTGCTCGCGCCCTCGTAAATGATCCAAAGCTGATCATTGCTGACGAACCTACCGGTAACCTTGATAGTGTTAGCGCCCGGTTGGTTATGGAGTTGCTGACTGAGATCCATAAGACCGGCAATACCATTTTGTTTGTTACCCATAATCCGGAGCTCACCAGGTATGCAAACAGGGTTGTCTACATGCGAGACGGTTCCATCATCCAGGATGAGGCAACGCAATTTGGTGAAGTTGCATCGACTGCACTGCGAGAAATGTACTCTATTCCTGCGCCGACAGTTGAAGACGATCTCGAAGGTGTTTCCGCACTAATGAAAGCAGTGCCGCAAAAATCCGTGAAACGCGGTAAGTCGACGCAAAGCAAAAAGAAGCCGACAAAGAAGAGTAGTCGTAAATCAAAAGCGCGGAAGCATGGTGCAAGAGCATGAGTACGGTTTCTCGCGGTAATATTAAAATGGCTATTGCTTCCTTGAAAAGTACAAAATGGCGCAGCCTGTTTACGATGCTTGGCGTGATTATTGGCGTAGTATCAGTCGTTACCGTTGTTGGTATCGGTGATGGCATTAAGAATCAAGTTACCGGTCAGATCAGTCAGCTGGGCCGTGATCTCATTACGGTGCGATCGGGCAGCATCTCTAATCGTGGTGCAAGCGGTATTTTGGGCCAAGCCAGCTTATTTAGTGGTTTAGGTACCGGCGGGTCACTCAGCGAAGTTGACTTGGCCCGGGTTCAGCAGGCACCGGGGGTTCGCGTGGCTGCTCCGCTTGGTCTCGTCAATGGTAGTGTAGAAGTTGGCAGTCAGCAAGTTAACTCTGTGCCGGTAATCGCAACATCTTCGGACCTGCCTAACGTTATTAACCAGTCTGTATCCAGCGGCGGGTTCTTTAGTGCAGACACGAGCTCTCAGCCCTATGTGGCAGTGGTTGGCAGTGGTGCGGCTGAGGCATTATTTCACCAAGTTACCCCGCTCGGAGATTCTTTTCAATTCATGGGCCAAACTTTCATCGTACAAGGCGTATTCAATCAGTTCGATACTAATCCGCTATCATTCAGTACTGATTTTAACGATGCAATCTTTATTCCCTTCTCGACTGCGCAGCAGCTGACCGATAACAACACACAGCTGAATGAAATCCTCGTCAAACCAGACAGCGCCAAGCAGACTGACGCGGTAGTCGGTTCGGTCAATCATGCGCTATCGAAGGCTTACCAGAACCAGCAGTCATTCTCTGTCTTAAGTCAAAATGAAAGCTTGGCGGTGACAAACAACATACTAAATCTACTTACTCGATTAATCGCCGGAGTCGCCGCAATTTCACTGCTCGTTGGCGGTATCGGCATCATGGACGTGATGCTGGTTTCGGTGACGGAGCGTATGCATGAGATTGGTATCAGGAAGGCGCTGGGCGCAACCAACCGACAAATATTAAATCAATTTCTAATTGAATCTACGGTCTTAAGTCTGACGGGTGGTTTTATCGGCATCGCCTTGTCTTTGCTCATCGATTATCTGTTACGCGTATTTACGTCACTCACTCCTTCCATCAGTTGGTTGGCGCTTGCTATTGCAACGGGTGTCTCATTGCTGGTTGGAGTTATCTTCGGGTCAATCCCTGCTCTCAAAGCGGCTCGTAAAGATCCTATCGACGCGCTCCGTAACGAGTAAGGAGGTTCTATTTCCAAACTACGATATGTGGGGTAATATAAATGGCAGTAGACCTTATGTTAGTTTTTGGTACTATTGTTACAAAACTTTTTAAACAGAAAATATGCATAAAAACATTATTGAAGAGACAATAGAAGCACCCGCAAAGATGCTTGATTTAAGTATCGAGGGTGGTCAGAAGATAGCCAAAACGGTGCCGTTCACCGGTAAACAGCCGTTGAAAAAAGCCAGAGATTACTGGTACATGTTAGGCCCAGGGCTCACTACCGGCGCATCCGACGACGACCCATCCGGTATTACCACCTATTCTCAAATGGGCGCGCAATCTGGCTTGAGCCTGCTCTGGATGTCTTTATTCACTTTCCCGCTCATGGCGGTCGTGCAGGAAATGTGTGCACGTATTGGCCTCGTAACTGGTCGTGGTCTAGCTGGTAACATTCGAGCGCATTTTGGTAAGCGGACGCTCTACATTACTACTCTCTTCCTGTTTGCCGCAAATACCTTTAACGTCGGTGCTGATATTGGTGCGATTGCAAGCGGTGCGCAATTATTGCGGCCAAGCATGAATTTCTCGCTGCTCGTGGTTGGCTTTACGATTTTTATCATGCTGTTGCAGATCTTCACACCTTATGTGCAGTATGCGCGGTATTTAAAATGGCTAGCACTGGTGCTATTTGCGTATATCTTGTCAGCAATTCTTGCCCACCCGAACTGGAATACTGTGATTCGAAGCGCCGTCGTACCATACGTGTCATTTAATAAGAGCGAATTGCTGATCATCTGTGCGGCGCTTGGTACGACGATTACACCGTACCTGTTCTTCTGGCAAACATCACAGGAAGTTGAAGAAGAAATTGCAGCTGGTCAAACTACTATTAAATCCCGTACTGGTTCTTCTCCGGAAGAAGTTAAGAAGATGCGAATTGACGTCTGGTCGGGTATGTTCTTGAGCAATGCGGTCATGTTCTTTATTATTGCTGCTTGCGCCAGCGAGCTCTTTGCGCACGGTCTCACGAATATCAACTCTGCGGCGCAAGCCGCCCTGGCATTGAGGCCGTTTGCTGGCAATCAAGCGTATCTACTTTTTGCGATCGGCATCCTTGGTGTCGGTTTACTCGCGATCCCGGTCATGGCCGGCTCAAGCGCCTACGCGATAAGTGAGAGCCTAGGGAAGCAACAAGGGCTAAACAGCAAGCTTCGGCAGGGCTATGCCTTCTATGGGGTCATCATCATCTCTATGTTTGTTGGACTGGGAATTAATTTTATCGGTTTGAACCCCATTAAGGCGCTAATTTACTCAGCGGTTCTGAATGGTGTCGTTGCGCCAGTCATTATCGTACAAATAGTGCTCATTGCCCGAAATAGAAAGTTGATGGGAGAATGGGTAAATAGCAAGGCAGCTTCCAGTCTTGGCTGGGTGACCGTATTGCTCATGTCAGCGTCGGGATTAGCAGCTATTTACGCGTTTTTTACGTAGGTTAGTATTTCAGCAAATATGAAATAGGCACCGCTAAGGTGCCTATTCCTCTTTAAATGGTTTAGATCTTAGAGGTGCTGGCCGTAGTAGTACCAAAAGTGCTGCAGTATCGCGGCGATTAATACAATAAACCAGGCAACCAGGATGTCGAGGTGGTGTTTGCGGGCAAAATCCCCGACGCCGATCAGCCGTGCCGGCAACTTAATGTGCCCTTCTTGGATGTTGTACAAGGTTATATACCAAATAAGCGTAATAACTACGACGTCAACGGTCAAGCAGTATGGGCACAACGCTTTAATACGGTAGACACTTTCAAACAGTAACCAATACGCAAAGGCCAAACCCAGGATGATGCCTGTTTCCATGCCTACCCAAAACCAGCGTTTGAACTTCGCACCGGCTAGGATGCCTACGCCGACAGTAACGAGCACGGCAAATGCGGCCAATCCGATCCATGGATTCGGGAATCCAAAGAGCGATCCCTGTTTAGAGCTCATGACATTGCCGCAGCTGATGACTGGGTTCAGGTTGCAACTTGGTGTGAAATGCGGATTCTCCGCGAGGTTAAACTTATCTTGTGTAATGACAAACGAACAAATAAGTCCGATTACCCCACCAATGATGAGTAGGTACGGGATCGCTTTGGTGAGCGTTATATTTTTAAACATCGTGTTTATAATAACAGGTCCTTTCCCTTATATTATTCGGCACACTGCCCTGTTGATACGCTTGTATTCTGCGCTTCTGCCTGATGGAATTCAATGGCAACCTTGGGTGTTGCAAGTGCATAGCCTACCTGATTGTAGGTTGTGGATTCGGCAAAAACGACGCCGATAACCGTGCCGTCCTTAGCGACAAGTGGGCCACCTGAATTTCCGGGGATAATGTTCGCCTTAACACCGTAGACGTCACGGCTGGTCTCACCCTGCCCGTATATGTTACGGCCAACTGCTGTAAATTCGCTCAAAATGGTTGCCGGATCTGCGGTAAATGGACCGCCGCCTGGGTAGCCGAGTACGGCGCCAGGGGTGCCGTTGGCGCTATGACTGGTACTGATGTTTAACGGGCTGCCGGCAAGGCCATGTACTCGAAGCACTGCTAAGTCGAAATTAGGATCGAACCATACAACAGTCGTGGCATGCTGGCCGTTCTTGTCGAGCACAACCGGATTTGAAACGCCAGCGACGACATGCGCGTTTGTGATAACAAAGTCGGGACCAGCGACAAATCCAGAGCCTTCAACTATGCCACCACAGCCGCGACCTTCAATCTTAACGACTGAGGCTTCATCGGCCCGTACGGCGGCGTTCAGCGACCCTAAATCCGGTAATGGTGTATTGGTTGACAGTGGTGGTTCAAGACCCGTAAAGACTTGTGGAAAGCCGTTTGGGTAAATAATACGGCCAAGGTCAGCAAATATATTCGGAGCTGCCGGTAGCGTCCTGTCAATCTTAGACACAATCCATGAGCCGCGGACGGCTTGTTGCAAGCCAGTAAATGGCAACGTGACTAAGACAGGCGCAACAAGCCATACTGTCAGGAGCATCGTTAAGCCGCTAGCGATTGAACCTAAAATAACATCGAGGTAATCGAGTTTGAACTGAATAAGCTTTGTTTTGAGGAGAATACCGATGTATTCACCGAGGCTCAGCAGTAGTAAGGCGCACCCAAGTGTAACACCGAGCGCTAGTATGGCGCGTGAAAGTGCGGAGGATGCAAAACTTATGATGTACGGCTCTACGGCTGCGCCTAGGAACAAACCTCCGAAAAAACCGAGGGTTGAGAATATTTGCCGCAGTAGGCCAAGCTCACGACCGCGGACTAACGCACTTAAAAAAAGTAAGATAATTATGAGGTCGACGATCATACGATTGGTTGAGTTTCACTCCCTGCTTTTAGTAAGTACCTACATTATTTTAGCAAAATCGTAAGGCTAGCTGGATTAAAAAAGGTGCAAAATCCAATCAGCCAGTTTGAGTAGCTGCTGCAGAGGGTGATTATTAGAATGCTCAGCACCGGAGTCGGGAGTTTTCTCTGTCATACCTTATATGGCCCCCTCTCGTAATGGGTGGCTGCAGTACATGTGATCCGTTCCCGGTGGATAATTGCCAGTTTGCAGGTCAGCTATCATGCTGACGAGTTTGGTTTTAAGTGAATCGATTGAGCGCTGGGTTTTTTTCACAGAGCCTATTTGCCCTGTCTCGACGAAATCCAGCGTAAGCAGTGCCGGTAACTCGCCGTGCTTAATTTGCCAGGCGAGCGCGTAAATAGTTAGCTGCTGAGAATTGGTTGCACGGTTTTTGGCCTTTTCTGGGGTGGTGACACTTGATGAAGTTTTAAAATCTCGAATTTCTACCTTATCTCCATGTTGGTACACGGCATCAATGCGACCGATAATTTTAAGCGGTAGATCGGGTACGAGAACGCCGAATGCCTGCTCTATTTCAACGGGCAACTCTTCTTTTGTGAAACGCCCATAGAGATTATGTAAGGTGTGCATAGCTTGGGCATGAGCCCGGTCGCGTATGCCCGCTGATTGGTAGCCGTCACGTGGCAATGCGGCTTTCACTTCGCTTTCTAACGTTTCTATGGTCGGTATCTGGTTTCTGTGTCGGCCTTCAACTATGTGCTGAATTGCACGATGAATGGCGGTGCCGTAGGCTGCTACCGGGCTGGCGGGTTCGGGCATGCCGAGCACGTGTTTGTAATAAAAGTCTTGCGGACACTTGAGCCAGCATTCGATTTGACTCGCAGTGAGCACGTACAGGCCATCCTGTGTCATGCGCTCAGGTAGCCGTACACTAGCCGGCACGGTACGCGGAGCGAATAATTCCAAGGTAGTTTGGTCTTCGCCGCTGTGCGTATCCGTAGCCGGACCGTCAAACATTTCAGCCAAAAAGCGCGAAGGCTTGCGGTGCATGCCACTGCCG
>CAYVOS010000002.1:24562-25977 GCA_964453515.1 uncultured Candidatus Saccharibacteria bacterium
CTGCCGTGTCGGTCGCCGTAGGTCAGGATTAACTCATGGCGCGCGCGGGTGGAGGCGACATACATGAGGCGGCGTTCTTCTGCCATGTGTTCATCGGCAGCGCTCTGTATTGCGCGAAGTTTGGGCGGCACTGTGAGCGATGCGCCGTAGCTACGCATTGGGAATGAGCCTTCCGTGCAATCGATGACATATACCGTGTCCCACTCCAGCCCTTTCGAACGGTGTATGCTTAAGACATTGACCAGCGAATCAGAGATGTCTAGGCTGGCATCTTCAAACTCTCCACCGCCGGATTGTAAAACGGGCAGATTTATGAGGTAACTCTGTACACTTGCCACACCGGCAATGCGACCGAACTCTTTTAAGGTGCCGAAATATTCCTTGAGAGCTTGAACTTGCAGGTATACTTCACTTTCCGCCGAGCTCCCCTGCTCGTATAGGCGGTCTTTCCAGCCGCTTTCATCTAAGATTGCAAAAGCCAGGCTACCAACGCTGAGCTCGCTGCTGCGTTCGCACCAGCCGGTTATTTGTTTTAGCGCTGGTTTGAATGCTTCGCTGTCGGATTGTGCAATGAGCTGATTGATGTGGGTATGCTCGCGTCTTGCCTGTGCTGAAAATGTCGCCAACTCGCTTGTCGGGAGATTGAATAAAGGTCCGCTGAGCGTATGAAATAGCGCGATATCGTCCTGCGGATCGCTCACGCATTTTAACGCTTCGATAAGCTGTCGGACTGCCGGCTGGGCATATAGATCATTTTTAAACCCAGCCATAACATGCGGAATATCATGAAGCTCAAGCGCTTCATGGGCTCGCTGTACGATTTGTGTCCGGCGCGCCAGTACGGCAATGTCGCCAGGGTCTTGCCCGGTACGTAGGCGCCTGGTGATATCATCGGCTATCCAGGTGAGCTCTGCTTCTAGCGTATAAAAGTGACGCTGGATTGGTTTCGGGCCGTCGCTGGTCTGTGCATGGAGACGCTTATCAAGTTTGTTTAAAACTTCCAATCGATTTGGATTGTTATGCTGCACCAATCGATATGAGGCATCGAGAATACTTTGAGTGGAGCGATAGTTCTCTATGAGCGTAATGTGCTTCGTTGTGGGGTAGCGCTTCGTAAAATCGAGGATATTTGCCAATGTAGCGCCACGCCAACCATAGATGCTCTGGTCATCGTCGCCTACTACCATCAGATTTTGCTTATTGCCTACCAATAAATCCACCAGTGTTGATTGCATTGGATTCGTATCCTGGAACTCGTCGACAAGTACATATTGGTAGCGATCTTGAAGGTCGCGCAGTATGTTCGGCCGGGCATTCAGTAGCTGGATGCTCAGAAAGACCTGGTCGTCATAGTCGATTGCCTGGTGCTGGCGGCAGAGCGCTAGATATGTCTTATAAAAATGTGCGAGTTCCTG
>CAYVOS010000003.1:0-21566 GCA_964453515.1 uncultured Candidatus Saccharibacteria bacterium
ATTCAAAACCGCATTTTATGTGAGTACTGTCCGGATTCATTTCCGCATTCGCGGAGTAGAGTATTACTCCGAAGTACATTGACAAGCAGACAGAACAAAGTGGGAAGCTATGACATATTGCATGTGCATCATGTCTTGGCTCCCCACTTTGTGGGTGAGGAATGAAGGAGTGTGACGAATGTCACGCATCAAGAAGCTAGCAATCGTATTCTCAGTGATGATTCTCATTGAGAACGTCGCGGTTGCGGCGTTCGAGAAAGCGATTGGAGTCTACACCAATTGGGCACAGCCAATTGTAATTGCTGGCCTGCAGATAGCTACGATTTTTTTGTTCGCGTTTCTAATAGATCGGTAAGGCGGCCCGTACGGGCGCCCGGCAGCAGCCATCACACGTGGATCGCCACGTGTGGAACTGCCCGAACCGTCCAGCGGGACGACGCTAGGCGCTCATAGCGCACATGACAATCAGAGAGGGTAAGAACCTAAAAGGATGTCATGGGTATTGCTACCATGAACTTTCCCTTTTTTTCTTATTTTGTCTGCTTGTCATGTTCGCTTTTCATGAATGTGTATTCATGCTGATGAGCTGGAAACAGCGAAAAAGCGCTAAATGCTCAAAGAACAACTAATGCTATGACTGGCCATGTTGGTCTAGCGCGAATTGTCGTTATTATATTATTGTTCGTTCTTGACATCAGTATGGCTCCGTTGAAGAGTATGGTATGAAGCAGTGCCATACTTCTTCTCAATCGGGTCAATTATCATTACCGTATCCTTGCAATAAATAATACCGAGTTTATCTAGATTCTGTGCGAAAAAGAAAGTTAATGGCAACATTGAACTTTCAGACGAACACGCCAATCATAAATGGCTTACCCCAGAAGAAATAATTAATCATCAACTTAAGTTTGTGTCAGAAGACGAAAGAAATCAGCTCGAGGCATTATTTAGCCGAACTGGCCAGTAGAGCCTTAACGCTTGCCATTGACGCTGGGTCGATAGCAAGCGTCAAAGTTCGAAAATCCGATTATAGTCCCAGCAAATTTTGATGACAGATGAGCAGATGCACAAGCTAGTGCGTTCTTTGTATCTTACAAATACTACCTCTGTCATTTTGGGGTTCGAAGCCCCCATACCGGTGGTAGGTCTGTTCTGAAACCCTCTGTCGCTACGCGTCTGATACACTGGTTGATATGAGCAGAGTTAAAGCGGTTGTTTTTGATATTGACGGCACATTGTCTCCTGACATCTCATGGCTTGTGCTGACTCGCGACTTGGGCGCGCCAGTTGAACGTCACATTCAAATCTATCAAGACTACAAGAATGGTAAGATTGATTATCTCGCCTCCAAATCCCAACTGCTCGATCTTTGGCACGCCACGGGTAATACCAACAAAACTTTCTTCTCTCGGCTGTTTGACGCGCTACCGCTTGACCCTGTCGCAGTACAAGTTGTCCAAGCAGCCAAAGCAGGTCGGACCGTGTGCTTGATAACTGGCTCGATGGATCTGTACGCTAAAACCGTAGCCGAAAAACTTGATATCGACCAGTGGTATGCAAACACAACGTTGCACTGGGACGAAGAGGGCAATCTACTTGATATGGATTACGAGCTTAATCAGGCCTCCAAGAAACTCGAACAGTTTGGCCAGTTCTGTCTGGCCAATGGACTTGACCCGCAAGACTGTATCGTTATAGGTGACAGTGAAAACGATGAGCAACTTTTTGATGCATGTAGGCACGGGGTTTTGCTTGGCACTGACGCCGATGTTCAAACGCATGCTTGGAGGAAAATTTCCCGATTGGTTGACTTTGAACGGCTACTTCAAAAGTATTAACGTCCGGCATGAGTTACCACATCTGGATTAATGACCACCACTTCTCCTTTGCGCTAAAAAAACGCTCGCCATTGACGTAGGGTCAATAACAAGCGTCAAAGTACGAAAATCGGACTATAGTTCCACATACATGCGGAAATGAAGCGGGACACCAAGTAGGTTAAATGGGGTATTGAAGTAGGACATTCTCAGATGTATAATTGACATTGCTTCAAGCTTATGCTAATATAAACACTATGAAACATACTATTCGTGAACGCCTAGCCGCTTTTGAAGACCATGCTGGGAATGCCTCGGCGGCAAGAAGGTTCAATGCCGAACGTAGAGCCAGAGTATCACAGCTCCGAAACAATGGTGGTAGTGCATCCGACTGGAACCATATACCTGCCGCAGCAGAGACACCTAAAAGGGGTAGTGTTGATGCCTATCTAGCAGGTGTTAGAGCACGTGCGCTAACTGATCAGGAAGTAGCCAATATAGTCGCAGGAGATGCATACTATGGTAAACGACGGCTCATTAGGCGTACTATCGGTGCCGTAGCCGCAACTGCTGCCGCGGTTGGGCTTTACTTCTCACCACAGATTGCGCGTGGCATTGATGAGTTCAAGGTAGACGTGGGCATTACTCACATTCAAGATAACCCGCATCCTCATGAACTGGGCATGGAGCAACCAGTGATGGCAACACAATACCAGCCATCATCTTCCGAGCAGTCTCGGCTGCCGCAACACCGTGGCCCTGAAGGTCAGTGATATGAACTTTGGGTGGTAGTGTTAGGTATTTGTCTATTCTGATACGATGACAAAACTACACCCATCTCACCAAGCAAGAACGTAACGAAATCCAAGTTCTTTACGACAAGAGCTACAGCGTTCGGGAAATAGCCCGTACCCTCGGTCGTGGCAAAACGACCGTTATTAATGAGCTCAACCGGAATGCCGTCAACGACGAGTATCTGTCCAGCAAAGCTCACGCCAAGGGCAAAAGTCGTTGTAAGGCCGCTAGATCCCAAGGGAAAAAGATTGTTGCTAGTCCTCGACTGCGGGAGCTTGTGGACAAAGAACTAATTGCTGGCCAGTCGCCCGAAGCCATTGCCGGACGTCTCAAGGCGGGGCTTGAGCTGGGACTGCCCTATGTTTCCAGAGATACCATTGAGGAGTATATCCACTCGGCTCAAGGACGACAGATTGAATACCAGCTCAAAGTACTGAAAGCCGGACAGAAGAAACACCGACGAAGAAGGCGAAATACGCCGGAGCGAGTAGTCGGTGATCCCAAAACCTACATCGATGACCGCCCGACTTGCATTACGAACAGAGAACGGGTCGGAGATTTGGAAGTGGATTTTATTGTAAGCGGTAAGTCTGGAGGCGGGTATTGCCTGACGGCAGTCGACCGCAAGCTTAGACTAGGTTTTATTCGTAAGGTGTTGCCAGTGAGTGTCGGTGAAGCGCTAAGGGCGCTACAGGAGATTAAACGGGTATTCCCAGAGCTGCAAAGCATTAGCACCGACAATGATATCTTGTGGACGTACCACGCGAAACTTGAAGAATTGTTGGGCGTACCATTCTATTTCTGCCACCCGTATAGCAACTGGGAAAAGGGCAGCATTGAGAACTACAACAAGCAGGCTCGGCATTACGTCAAGAAGGGCTCGGATATTTCACAGTACGATCACGCTTACTTGCAAATGGTCGAGACAAAACTAAACAGTCGTTACATGGCGGTGCTTGGCTTCCAAACTCCAACCGAAGCACTGATGAAATACCGACGGCAAAACAAAAAACTGTCCCGCTTCTGAACCGGCAGAATGTGTAGCTAATGTCCCGCTTGAGGGCTACGAGTGCCCCAGTCAATTCCGATACTATACAATCACAGTCCCTTCTTTGTTTCAGAACTTGGCAACTTTTAAATAACATAGTTCTATGGCTTCCACGATAAATGTCCGTTCCGCTGCTTATCTATGTTGGGGTATTTCACCGAACCAGCAAAATTTTCCTACAGTGGAATAGTGCCCAAGTCTTGTAGTTTGCTGTGTAACACTAGCTCCTGCTGCATGAAGCGCCCCCGCCAATTCCCGTTGATAAATCGATGGGATTATTCTATCGGTTGAAGACACGACAAGCCTTACTGGCTTGTCAACAAATGCACTTGCATTAGTCTTAGGATCGAGACCGTGCCATGCCTCCTCAAGATTGTCTATATTAATGCCTTCTTGCTCTAGGTGTTCTCGTATCCTTTTAGTTCTTGCGCCCTCCCACATGCTCCTAGCTAAATTACTGCCCGCCACTAACATTGTTGCTCCCGAGAAAGGAAAAGACCTAGCAATACGGCATAGTGCAACGTTGCCCAGGCTTGATGCTATTGCATAAACCTTTCTGTATTGTTTTTCTTTAACCAGTCTATATAATTCGCTGGAAACTGTTTGTTGAATATTCCCAAAAGAAGCGACTACTTGATCAATGTCTGGGCTGAGTATGTAGTCATCAAACTCTAAACGTAGAACCGCTGAGCCACTATCACGTACTCGTTTAGCCAACCGGTCATATGCCTTACCCGCTCCGTGCCAAGGGGGAACTAATAAGGTCAAGGTACTCGAGTCCTCAGGCCCGGTTAGAGTCATTTCAGTTACGGCATGTTCTGGATTGTAATTTGGGTCAAATAAATCGGATCTATCTAGGGACCTCAATACCATATATCGGTCAATCATGCAAATATAATAGCATACTAGGTACGAGTGTCTTGGTTGGGGTTGCTACAGCTTCAACGATAGCCCCGAACCCTTATAATAACAGCGCCTTCACGTTCGCCACTGACGCAGGGTCAATAACTACAGTCAAAGCTAAAAATTAAGAGATACGTTTTTGGCGCAGGCGCAGCCATTGCATTGACCATTGGTTTCTCAGTGCGGTGCATGCAGAAATGAAGCGGGACAGTTCCTAAGTAAAATACAACTTTGGAGAGGGACACTTATGCAGGGTATAATTACAACATGCTACCAGGCGAATCAGTTAATGCACGCGTCCCCGATTTTCATGCTGATCTAGAAGGCGCAATAGCGTACGTTGTTGCTCAGCCTGAACACGAACCGGCAAATATGTCGTCACATGATGAAGAAGAACATGAACATTTTAAAGATTATTCAGACTATGAGGTATTATGGTCTGAAAGCTCACCGAGCCCCAATACGGTGTTTACGACTAACCCAGATGAATACGCAGTGCTTCTTGAGCAGGCTACCGAGGTGTTGCACGGACATGTCAGCCCCGACGCGCCCTTTGACAAAACAGTCTACGCTGAAGAGGACGCTAATATTGTCGAGCATGAACTAGCCCATGGTGCGGTAATGCGACAGTATGGCAATGAAGAGACGATTGTCTACTACGGTGTGGAGTTCTCCCGAGATTTGGACGGTGAACTCCAATTCCTGCCCCATGTAACCCACTCGGGGCCGTTACGAAAAATACATGAAGCCTGGTCTGCACTTGCTCCTTTGCACGGTAGATCGGATGCTGACCTAGATGTTGCCCGAAAACTTGGCTATGATCCTGCGGACAGAGAACAAATACAAGCACTCGCGGAAGCAACACCTCCAGTCGCTTCAGGGTGGCCACCGCCGCAAACTCTAGGCGATGCGGGGTCATTCACTTCGTTTGCGGAGATGCTCAAACAGTCGGGTTTTGGCAACAAAGACGAATAGCTACGTTAATGGAATGGAGCTAAGACATGTACACTGGTACCATGCCAAAACTACACCCACCTCACCAAACACGAACGTAACGAGATCCAAGTACTCCACGACAAGGGGCACAGCGTCCGGGAGATTGCTCGGAGTCTCGGCCGAGGCAAAACGACCGTCAACAATGAGCTGAACCGTAACCGGGTCAGTGACGAATACGTTGCCACCAAAGCTCAGGCGAAAGCTGCTAGTCGTCGTAGAGCCGCAAGCTTCCAGGGCAAAAAGATCGTCCGTGATCCTAAACTGCGAGAGTTTGTAGACAAGGCACTCCTTGGTGGACAATCTCCGCAAGCGACTGCCGGAAGGCTCAGGGCGGGGCTTGAACCGGAGTTACCCTATGTATCCCGTCCAACGATTGAAGAGTATATCCACTCGGCTCACGGCAGACAGATTGAATACCAACTCAAGGTGCTGAAAGCCGGACAAAAGAAACACCGGCGTAGAAGGCGAGGCGCCTCAGAACGCGTAGTTGGCGACCCCAAAACCTACATTGATGACCGGCCGGAGAGGATAACAAACCATGAACGTGTCGGCGATCTGGAAGTGGATTTTATTGTCTCGGGCAAACGAGGCAAAGGTTACTGCCTGACAGCGGCAGATCGCAAACTGCGTGTTGGATTTATCCGCAAAGTGCTTCCGGTGAGTGTCGGCGAAGCCTTACGAGCGCTACAAGAAATTAAGCGGGTCTTCCCAGAGTTGAAAAGCATTAGCACCGACAACGATATCCTTTGGACGTACCACGCCAAGCTGGAGGACTTGTTGGGTGTGCCGTTTTACTTCTGTCACCCGTACAGTAGCTGGGAAAAAGGTGGCGTCGAGAATTACAACAAACAGGCACGACACTACGTCAGAAAGGGCTCGGATATCTCACAGTACGGTGACCAGTATTTGCAAATGGTGGAAACCAAGCTTAACAGCCGGTACATGGCAGTGCTTGGTTACCAGACGCCGACCGAAGCATTAGTTGCCTACCGACAACAAACCTAGAAATTGTCCCGCTTCGGAACTGCAAGAGTGAATTGCTGGTGTCCCGCTTGGGGGCTGCGAGTGCCTGCCTGCTTTTGAAGCCGGCATTCCGGCAAACTTCCCGGGCAACAATGGTACAAGCTGCAATGCTTGGCACGGCGCTCCGGGCGGCTTCGGTCCTAACTCGCCTTACTACACGGTATCCGGCCCGCAGGGCGGTCTCGGGGGCTATACGTTTGGACAGGCACAGGGAGTTATCACTGGTCAGAACAACTCCAACTATGCCGCCACTTGCAACCAGTAGGTTTTAAGATACAAAACTAAGGTGGTCAAGAAAAAGCTCGGCTATGCCGGGCTTTTTTATATGTTCGAAATGCTGTCAATGGCAGCCTAAGCGTGATTTGGCATAATAGTGTTATGAATTCAACAGGTAAAAAGAGAGAAAGAACTGTCAAACAAGCTGTTGCTAACGAAAAGCTTGAAGATTTAGTAGTGTCTCGTGAAGCTCGTAAGATTGCCGAGAGGTGCTCGGGTGCACTATAGAAATACTTTTTAATGCCGTAATATTACGGCTCAACTTTACCCGGCTTGTCCTTGCCGGTAACGGGCTCTTCTTTCGAAGCCTTGCCCGAGAATAAGGAATTCAAGTAAGCTTCAACCTCCTTGCGTGGCGTCGCATACTGTTTACGGCTTGCAGCTATAACATCCTTCGCCGTTTGCAACGATTCTGCATGCTCCAACGGTACGGTGGTCCCGGAAAATGCCAGCTCGCTCTCGTCAGTCAGCGTTCGCATAAAGAACGTATAAGGCGGCAGATTCACAATGCTACCTTTTTCAACTGCCGGTTTCATGAAGGGAAGTATGAACGCCTCATCGTTCGGGCCTGACCGAAAGCAGACGATCGAGTGCGCGTTACCGACCATCACTTTCAAAAGATTCTCGTCCGTAATCTGTGCAACATTCTGGTGCGAGGCAATAAGCCCAATATGGAACTTTCGTCCCTCGCTGGTTATGTCGGTAAAACTGGGAGCGGCAAAGTTCTGGAATTCGTCGATGTATAAATAGAAATCTTTTCGGTCTTTCTCCCGGAGTTTGGTCCGTTGGAAAGCTGCCATCCAAATGAGGGACGTCAGTACGGTACCGAAGAAAGTACTCCGGTCTTCGCCAATATCTCCCTTGGATAAGTTTACGAGCAGTATTTTACCTTCGTCCATAATCTCAGATAAGCGCAGGGAACTCTGTTGTTGCAGGAGGATATTCCTGGACATAGGATCAGTCAGGAACTGACCGAGCCGGTTCGCGAGCGGAGCTACCATGGTAGCGAGTTGGGAGTCTCCCAGTGGTAGCATTTCCTTATTCCAAAAATCTTTCAACACCTGGTCCCGTATCGACTTGGCTGATGTGCGCTGAAAATGTTTATCCGTCAGCAGGCGTTGCAGCGTGTAGAAGCTTGGGTTTGGCAACTGGAGTGCGGTGAGCGTTGCGTTGCGTAAAATGTGCTCCATGCGCGGTCCCCAGTACCTTTCGTCGGCTAGTTTAGAGAATATGAAGATTATCGAGCTCGCGATCCAGCCGTGGCTGTCTTCTTTACTGCCGAAGGTTATGCCGGGATTTAACGCATTCAGCCCGATCGGGAAGGCTCTATCGGAAGGGTCAAGTATGACTACATCTTTTCGGCGATGCTTCGGCACGATCTCGCAAAGTTCTCTGAACATGTCTCCATGCGGATCGAGCACCGCCAATCCTTTGCCGTTCACCATATCCTGGTAGATCATGCTGGTGAGCATGGTAGTTTTACCGGTGCCGGTACTACCGATCACGTACATATGTTTCATCCGCCCAGCTCTCGAAAGCCCTATATCGGTGCGCTGATCCTGGTGGATGTTACGGCCGACGATCACATCTATATCCGTGCCACGTTTCTGGGATAAGGTTGCTGGAAGCGTGTGGCTGAGCGATTGCACTAAGCTTTCGCCGGCACTGCCAGGTGCAGGAAAGTGGTAAATGTTCGCGATCTCCGACGGTGCGAGCTTATTTGCATGGCGTTGAAATAGTGGAGGTAACCGGTGTGCGAACTTGTAGAGCCGGTATCGGTTCAAGACGAATGCGGGAAAAGTCGTCGAAGCCTGTAATTGTTGGTACTCTGAGTCGTACGCCGACAGCGCGGCCTTCAACGCCTTGATCCTTCGCCTCGTCTGTTTTTTATCTTCGCCGACAACGATAGCCCTCACTGCAACGCGGAATTGTTTTTGCGTGGCTTTATCGGTGATTGTATCATTCAAGGCTTGCTCGAATGGGGTGATAGAACGGGCGGGCTTGATACCCATTCGCGCCTGTTGCTCGTACATAGTCATTGCCGAACTCCCTGCGGGAGGGCTATATACGACATCGGTAATAAACATGACCACCCCGCGTACTGCTTTGAATGCTAGCCCGAAGGTCAGCGTAATGACCGGGCTTATATGGTGCTGCTTGGCGAGTGCGAGCAGGTCATCGTTTCGCTTTACGCTTCGCAAAGTATGGTCGTTGTTTGTATTGACTGCCGGTTGCATCACGATCTGTAGCACGACATGCTCGGTATCATTGAGTCCGGTCATGGCGTTGGTCAGTTGGGTGAATGGGTCGTGTGCGAGAAACGATTCCTCGGTCTTAAGCGGCAAAAAGTGCGCATTGCTCAATCGGAAATCCAATACTTGGGCTGTTTTGTAGTTGAGGTGAGCCGGCAGATAGTCGTTAACAATACGGATGCGTGCTTTTTGTAGGTACGACGAGATTGCTAGTTTCGTCATGTTAGCCTCTTGCTCGGGGACACGGACGTAGTAGCGTATGCCGTCACGCAGCGCCGAGGAAAGCTCCAGTGATACGGAGAATGCCATGCGACGTAGACGCTCCTGTTTGTCACGTGACAATCCGATTCCATACAGCCTATTAACCCATTCCGTCGATTGCAGGGGCGTTTTAGCTGCAGAAAGGGGCGGTGTGATCTCAATAAAAACGTACGTTTGCCGTCGCAATTGCCGCCAATCCCAGAGTCGCAGCGCGATTCGCAATAGGATGTAGACGATGCCGGCACTGAGTACTGCAACAACTACGTCAAGGGCAGTGTGCGCAATCACCGGCAACCAGGCTGTATACTGTTTCACAAGTTCTGCTAGTTTCTGCTGTGGCATGTCATTCCTTTGTATGGATAAAGTTATAGCCTACTGCCGTAGATGCCGGCATAGATTTATGGTCGACAATATATAGCCCCAGGACGTTCATCTCAGATATATTCCAAGTACCGTCAGGTGAAACACTTTCGACGAACGCCACATGCCCGAGACCGTTATCTACGTACGGCGTCTGCATAATCGCGTACGTTGCGGGGGTATGATCAACCTTGTATCCCTCAAGTTCCGCGTTAGCCGCCCACGAGGCGGCATTGCCCCAGGTATTCGGGACCGACTCGCCGACTTGTGCACGGCGGGCATAGACCCAATAGGTGCAGTTACCGGGAGCGTATTCGTCACCGGGAAACGTAAAATCGCCGAGCACCACCACGCCGGTCGGGGCAGGGTTTACGGTGCTGTACGTGCCGCTGCCTTTGATCGCTTGCTGTAGTAATGTCTGCGGTGCGGCGGCAATCGCCACCACCGCTAATGCCGGCAACATAACGAGCACGATCAAGATAACCGCCAGTATCTTACAGTACGTGCTACGTACTATAAAACCGAGGGCTACCAGGGAGAAGTTCATACCGGTAACAACTCTGTCGGATCGGTGGTTATGAGCGGATGTTCTTCAGGTGAGGCCACAATATGCACCGCCACATGGTTCTGGTCGGCAATCATAATCGCGTCACCCCGATCACAGGTCAGTAGATCGGTTTTTTCTTTCTCGCTGAGTCTGAACTCTGATGCTACCTTTTCAATCGTAGTCGTATCCTGCTTCATCAATATACGCAGGGCACTTTGGGAAGCAATCGCCCGCCCATATTTGTTTTCGAGAAAGTCGTTGGCTTGCTGCGAAATAATAGAGACGGCTAAGTAGTACTTCCGGGCCCGGCGCACCAGGCCGGCTACAAACCGGGCGCTCTCCTCGTGTTCCAATAGCAGCCATCCTTCGTCAATCACGAGTAGCCGTTTTTCTGGCCTTGCCTTCACCCGGTTCTGCACGAAGTTGGCGATGATCATCATCATGATTTGCCGCAAGCTTTCCGGCAGGTCCTTAATATCAAAGACGACGAGTCGGTTATCCAAGTTGATATTCGTGTGGCTGTCCAGAATGTCGGTGAGGGAACCATGGGTGTATTTCTCAAGCCGGTCGCAGAGTTTGTGATGGCCTAAGTCTTTGACTGCGCTGTAGAAGTCAGCGAGGAGCGGCGGTTTGCCGTTTGCCTTCAAGTACTTCTTTTTGGTATAGATTGCGACAATGGCTTTATCGACGGCGGCACGCTCCTCGTCGTTTAAGCCGTTGACCATGACGGAAATAACTTCTGTCAGGTCCTGGATGTGCTCCGTAATCGCTTCTTTCGAACGGGCAGTTGTCGCCAGGTCGAACGGGTTTATCTTCTGATCCGACTTGGCGGCCAGCTTTATGTAGGTGCCGTTCACGGATTTCGCCAGGTTCTCATACTCCCGTTCCGGGTCGATCACAATGACCTTCGTGCCACCTGTTAACTGACGGAGAATTTCTACCTTCGTGGCGTAGCTCTTACCGGCACCGGAGGAGGCGAAGACGATGCTGTTGGCGTTATGAAGTTTGAAGCGATCGAGAATCACCAGCGAGTTATTCGAACTGTTAACCCCGTACAAAATACCCGTTTCATGGACAAATTCCGATGACACAAACGGGAAGGCCAGGGCAGCCGTCGAACTGTTGAGGTTACGCTTTTGGCCGAGTTCGTTTTGGGCGCGGGGCAGTATCGACTGCAGTCCCTCCAGCTGCTGGTAAGCTGCAACTTTGGTGTAGAACAGCCGTGCCGACATGGCAGCGGTTAACATCTGGGTCGTCTCGTTGAGACTCTCCAGTGTCGGGCTGGTCAGTGCTATGTACATGCTTACTTGGAACAGTTTCTCCTGGCCGCGTCTAATCGCCGCCAGCAGCTTCTTAGCGGACTTCAACGGGTCCTCAATATCGGGAGTAATGATGCTGTTACTGCGCATTTTCATCATCTTGGTGGACTCGAGCTCGGTAATCTTGCGCTGCAACACTTTGAGCGCCTCGTTCGCATCCACCTGTTCTATGTGCTGCGTAAAGTCACAGTCATGATGAAAGTTTGTCAGGCTATCCAACCAACCCTGTTCTGCTTCATACGGATAGCCTGAGATAGACAATGTCCGGATATACCGGTCGTTGAGACGCAGGTAGTCCGGCTGCTCCTCCATGCCGGCATACGAAATGATGTCCATCGGGTCTTGCTCACCGAAGGGTATCGTTACGACTTTGGGGCGTTCAGCCCGCTTTGCTTGGTATTCAGTGATCTGTTGCATGGGATTTTTCATAGGTATCCTTTACATAAATTGTTGCGCCAGCATATGCATGGTTTGCTGCCGGAGCGGCTGCAGCTTTGCCTGCTCGGCGTTATAGAAGGTATAGAACAAATCAAGTGCCTCAAGTCCGGACAGTATGCGCGTTTGCATACCGAGTTTGCCTAAACCCTGCTCAATAATCTTGGCGTGCATTGCAAGCTGGTCTTTTATTACCTCAATGCTGGTCTTATTCCGGTTGGCGTACGGTACGACAATATAGAAGTGTTTGGTCAGAATTTTGTTCGTCTTAATGAGGTCACGGACGAATGTTTGGTATACCTCGCTTTGCTGCCTGTAGACTGCTTCCGTCTCGTCCTTGACTACGGCGCGGTAATCCTCAAGGTATTTATCGATATCCACCTCCCGTATTTGTACGACAATCTGGACCGGGCAGGCGAGCGAGTTTAAGAACTTCTGGTATGTCTCAATGATGGCGTCTTGCTCGGTCTCGCTCTTTAGTTCGAGATTAATCGACGAGGTCTCTAGTAGTAGGCGATACTCACCATTTGGCAGCTCCAGTATGTTGCCGTCAACGCCTTTAATGGCAATCTGCCGTCTCGACGACCCCTTGTTATTTGATTTCGTTAGCAACGACATGTAACCTCCCGTTCTTTCCTGTTTTGAAGCGTACGTTAACCCGTTCATCCGCCATGATTGCTTCAATACGTACCACCTCCGTTACAGACACCGCTTGCTGCGTTAGCGTCGGAACTGTCGCCGTTGGCGGTTTCTTTTCCGTAACGACGGACGCACACGTGGGGATGTTTCGTAGGTAGGTGTCATTCTTATCAAAGACGTAGTAGCGTGGCCGCAGATTGTACCTAAGCCGCATCACGAGCCAGAACAGGAGCATCTGGTCATGAACGCGGATAGAGAGTATCGCACCGATCAGTTCCAGCCCGACAATGATACACAGCTTATACAGTTTCAAGTGAAAGTGCGGTGGCAGCGTTACATAAAACAGCACGCCGAATATGAGGGGCAAACTAATCAGTCCCGCCTGATACGGTGTCAGGTTGCCAAGTACGCGGTCTTCAACGGTTGTTATTTGTGCCGGTACGATCGAACGTTTCATGACAAGCCTCCAAGTCTCGCAATGATATATTTCGCCCGAAGTTCCGGTAACAGCGTTGCGAGCTGCGCACCGGCATAGGCGTCATACATGTCACCCGTCATACGGGCGCCGGAAGCAAATTGCGTACCCAGCTTGCGTGTCGAACTCGCCGTAGTGCTGATAACCGACAGCTGCACTAAAAACCTTTGGGTAGACAGGAGCGAACTGACGATTGCTACCCCAATCAAAAGATCTGCCAGCGGATTTGGCGATTGAAACGGGCCTGCAAGTTCACTGTTCAGGAGCATGGCTCCAAGCATGAGAATCACTACATGAACAACTAATACGAATACCACAACAAGGTAGGTACGAATCAGGTTGTTTACAAAATCACGAAATCCGGGCAAAAGCCAAAGGAGCACAATCAACGGAGAAAGTGCAGCCCCAAGGCAAAGGATAATAATCCGTTCCAGATAATAGATGACCAGTAAGGTCGCGAGTATCGTAAACGCGACGAATATAAAGAGGGTTGCGAACGGTAAACCGTACAGATGAACCGTCGACGCAATAATCGATTTCCATATATCCGTCCCCGGAAAACCCGCATATATTGCCGATATAATGGCGTTACTTAAGGAGATCACGAGATCGATTGCAAATATCGAGATATTCATGAGGAGATAGATGAGCCCGATCTGTGGAAGCATTGAGCGTAATTCAACGTCGCCGATACCAAACATTTCAGCACTCATAACTCGAAAACCAAGCAGCGCTACGACCAACGTAAATAGTATGTTTGCGATACCGAGTAACACGAGCCACATGTTGAAAACCTGTGCCTGATTTGCCATGAGTGGCGTGCTGGTTGTGAATTTCTGCAATACATTAAGAATCGGGCTCGCTAACGCACTGGCGAGATCGGTGAATAAGCCGTCGAGGCCGTCAATGAGGATCGTCGACCAACCGCCAGAGCTCTTCGCCGGCTGCACTTCACTTATCGTTGGCAGCTTGGAGCCACTACCAGGTGCAGGTGAGGAATACGCATGATGCAACAGGGCGGTTCCGGCAGTTGCGGCGAGGACAATTACGAGTCCAACGATAGCATTGCGGAGCATTCGCTTGGCGTGCTGCAGGCGAACTGCATCACCGGAACTAGTCATGAAAAGGTAGGCACTGTACATAATGCCGAGTACACAAAGCAGCCCGCCAATGCCGTCTAGTACCGAAAGAATCGGCACGACAAAAGACTGCATAGAGTTAGATGCAGCGGTGACATCACCCACCCTTGCCACTGGTAGCAGCGCAAGGAAGCTCATCTTCCTATTTTCCGAATGCTGAGGTCGCTTGGCCACCCACCAAGTTTGCAATTACAAATGCCGCAATACAGAGCACGAGGCCAAGAAGCGAATATTTGAAAATGTTTTTAGCATTCTCAAGGTGCTGGAGATTGCCACCAGCAGTCATGTAGACGATGCCGCTCCAGACAAGACCACCAGCAGCTATGGTACTGGCTAGTCCGGCCACAATATTAATGATGTTTGTTAAAAAATTTTGCACCTGCGATGCACCGGCAGGTGAGGCCGCAAGCACTGGGTATGCAGCAAATAATGGCGTAGCGGTTGATACATAAAGTGATAACAACTTAACAGAAACGGGAACACGCATGTTCTCTTACCCTCCTTAGTTTTCTCCCACGATTTAGACTAAATATAACAATACTTGGCAACACCCGCAAATCTATGTTTGTGCCAATGGTTACTGACGAAGTAGCCAGTAAAAACGAAGTATATAGGGAGGCTGCCGTACTAGTAACCGTAAAACGTTCGAGTCGTTTGGCCGGCCGAGATTATTAAATTTTGCACGTAGATCAATATAACCATTGTGCGATAGAGTGAAGCAAGTTCTTGTACTACTTCTCATGCGTGCCGGTTCCAAACGTTTGCACCAGAGGTAAAACTCGTAACTTGTCCAATAACCTTATTATTGATTGAACCCGCTGAATGGGTAGGGATCTACCGTCTTGACGACGAGTAGACGAGCAGAAAGCCCGCCACCCAAGGTGGAGGTCGTAGACTCCCATGCCATTCCGTATTGTACCCTCACTACTTCGGTAGGAGGGTATTTTTAATATACGAGATGGAGTCAAAGTACTGCCTTGATGTGTTCTGTTTTACCCGTACAATAAAGAGGCATGGGGAAGATATATCACTGGACCTGATCTCAATTCCCTGAAAGCTAATTGGCTAATAAGCACTAGCACTCTACATACTTGACTGCCAGTTTTCTGTTATAATCGATAGCAATATGGAGCCAAAAATACTACTCCTGAACTATACCCAACAAGAGGTTGATACTGTTGCGAAGCAGACGGGTCTAAAAGTCATCAGGGGGTATGTTGGCGAAGGCTACGATGTTCACTATGTTGATGGCCACAAAACAGATTACGATTATTACTTCCCTGAACCGTATTACGAGTGCACAATGGTATTTTTGAAGCTGCCTGCCACTGACGATTTGGCGGCAGAATTCAAAGGCAAGACGAAAACCTTCAACACTGATGATCGCAGTAATTTCCGCAATTATTGGGGAAGACGAGTTTTTGTAGTATTTACCGGTGAAACTAACTTTAGAAACCTTGCTCCATTTGGTGTGCCGCTTGGGCTAGAAACGTCATCCGGTAATGACACCACACCAATTACCTGTTTCAGAAATAATAATGAGCTACTACAGCTCGCTCAACTGCTTACCCAACAAGTAAAAATGCCGACGGCACGTTACATTACTGAACTCTTGCAGCCCAAAGATCAGTACACGGAACAGTCAACTCTCTATTACCAATTTGGGACAGACTATCACCCATATATCTGTAACGCAAATGGGGACGTACTTGCAGCAGCGTTAAGTCACTATGGCGGTGACTATAGCGGCGGTAAGCCGGGTGTGATAGTAATGGGTCTTCCGAAGAAACTCACTACTACAACTGTAAAAATGATTGAATTCCTAGGTGAACACTATGAGATCTATACGCCTGGTGAAGATTGGAAGGATTCAGATAGTCTGTACCCGCAAGATGAATTGAAGAGGCTTGAAGGTGAAATCAATGATATTAACGAAAACGCGCGCGCCGAGGTGAGCGCGCGCATTGTCAGCATTAAGAGTCATAAAGAGAAGTGGGACTACTTACCGGCGCTTGTCACCGAACAAAGTACACCGCTTGTTGAGGCCGTGTTCAGCGTACTTACTGATATAGTGGGGCTGAGAGTAACGAAATCCGATGTTGAACGACCGTCTGATCCGGTAGAGGACCTTCTGGTCGAAATTGGTGATCGTAAGATACTTGTTGAAATAAAGGGAACGAAGGCTGTTAACCCACCCCTTGACTATCCGCAACAAGCTATGACACATATTCGCCGTCGTGGTTACAACGGAGAGGTTGAGGCAGGGTTGATTGTTAACCACGATATGCAGAAAGACCCATTGCTGCGAAAACAACCTTACAGCTCAATCGAGACGCAAAGAGTCATAGCCGACGTATATTACATTGACACTAGATACCTACTTGCAATCGCGAAGGACATCATCGACGGTAAATTAACAAAGGATAACGCTCAAAGCATTCTATTCGGAAAGCTTGGACGTGTTGTATATCCAGCCCCCGAAGCATCTATAACGACGTAAGTGCCGTGATCTGCTCCATTTGTCACACCCTGATGCGCTGGCGGAACAGGCTCAAGAAAGGCCACTTGCCTTTCTTAGTGCCTTTGGATCGTTGCGACAACTCGATACCAGCAACCGATTTCTCGGCTTTGGTAGCAGTCTTGCTGAGCAGCACCTTGGATGCGAGTGACACATCCTTGGCGCTTGTACGCCGTCCAGCCATAGTGCCTAAGTACACCTATCCACACGATAACATTGACGTTTTTACACTATTTGTGGTATAGTAACTCTTAAATTAAGGAGTAATCTGGGTGTTTTTGCAACTACCGTTTCACGCCGCTGCTAATTTGCAGCGCACCGTACTGATTCTCAATACCGTTATCCTCATTACCGCCCTGATAGTGTTTGAGTTGGTGTATTCCGAGACGCCGAAAGAGAAGCGGTCTCACCTCAAGCATTTCTACCCGCTCTTCATAGTACTGGGCGGTCTCCTCATATTCGCTATATACAAGCAAGTAAAGGTGTAACCTATGGCTGCTGCTACCAAACCGAGGAGTAAGACATTAAAGACGGTGAAGACTACCAAGCCGGTTGCTAACACTGTGATTAAGCGCATATCCACCAAAAAAGCTACAATAGCTTCAAAGAAGCCCGTCAAGCAAGCTGCGACACGACGAAAGCAACAACCCGCCAAGCGTCACGCAACCTTCCAGATGAAACAGGTCGTCAAGCGGGCACCAATTCGCCAGAAGAAGCAAGCTGACAAACGAGCAGCTAAGCGGCCTGTCGTATCCGCTAAAACCGCATGCCTCGCTAGCGGCCTGATGGCAGCCCTGCTATTGCCGCAGCTGGCACTGCTCTGGCGGCCACTCTTGGGCGTATACGCTACGGTAGTCGCCCTGGCAGTACTGCTCGTAGTCGCCCTGCACGTAGTAAAGCTCAGGAAACTGGCTATTGCGGCGGCTATCCTACCAATCACAATGCTAGTAAGCCTCAGCCTGCCTCAGATTGACGCATTCGACCGTACCTGTGCTCTCTACACTATCATCCTGGCTGTCGTCACGCTGACCAACTTCACGTTCGGCCTCGACGAACCGCTTGGCTTTGAAGCCCTGAAGAAGAAACTGTTCCTGGTACTACCGCTTATGATAGTTATCGGGGAAGCAGTTGGGGCTATCAGCTTCGGTATGCTGCGACACACCTATGACTTCCATGGCACACCCACGCTATTGGTAGCCAGCGTAGCCATAACCTCCGCCATTGCCGAGGAGACTTTGTTCCGCGGTCTCATCCAGGCCCAGGCCGCTCGAGTATTCCATCCGGTGCTAGCCGTTACCCTTACGTCTGTCGCCTACATGGCGCTGTTTATAGGCACCGGATCCGTACTGCCGGCAGTATTCGCAGCCGTTGCAGGCCTAACCCTCAGCGCCATCTATGCTTTCAAGCAGAACCTTGTGCTGACCACGACGGCCAACGCAGTTATGAAGCTGACATACCTGGGCCTTATGGCCACGTTCGTACTACGCTAGTCGCGCTTGCTCATCTTCGGGTCTTTGACTAGGTTATATACAAAGAAGCTGATAAACGATACTAGGAAGCACATCTCACCAAATGTATCTTCATGTGGCCACTTAGAGAAGTGGGTAAGTTGGCGCCCTAACGTCCACATGTGAACCTCAGAGTTAATAACGATATATACCCAGCCGGCGAAGCCGAAAATAAATAGTGTTAGTGTTAGGGATTGCAAGATTCGTCGTCCAGTCATACACGCCATTATACAGTACGAGACCGAAAGGCCACACTTCACCCTTAAACTAAAAAGTCCTAAGTGGGGCCTTACTTGAAGGTCTACAATTACTGTTAGCAGAGTCCAATATGTCATGGACGGATACACGAACATGCTGGAATACATGTTCTAGTATATACTTGGACATATGAACATCCTTATTACCGGCGGAGCCGGTTACATCGGTTCCCATACTGCCGTCGAACTGTGCAAGCATGACTACGGCGTCGTAATCATCGACAATTTCAGTAACAGCAGCCCCGTAGCCATGGAAAGCTTACGTGAAATTACCAGGCAGGACATCCCGTTATACGAGGGTGATGTCCAGGACAAGGATCTACTAGGGAAAATATTTGATGAACACGACATCGATGCCGTCATCCACTTCGCCGGCCTGAAAGCTGTTGGCGAATCAGTAAAGTTACCGCTTAAGTATTATCACAACAACCTCAGTTCCACGCTCGCGCTCTGCGAAGTGATGCAGGAGAAGGGCGTCAAGAAACTTATCTTCAGTTCATCCGCGACCGTCTACGGCGATGAAGAAGTTCCTTACCGGGAAACAGGTCGTACGGGTACAGGAATTGTAAACCCGTATGGGCGAACGAAGTACATGGTCGAGCAGATCCTGGGCGACCTAGCGAAATCCGATCCCACTTGGTCGATTACGACGCTGCGGTACTTCAACCCGGTCGGGGCGCACGAGAGCGGCAAGATCGGCGAAGACCCCAATGATATCCCGAACAACCTGATGCCCTACGTCGCGCAGGTAGCGGTCGGTAAACTTGAAAAACTTCGAGTCTTTGGCGATGACTACGACACGCCTGACGGTACTGGAGTCCGCGATTATATCCACGTCGTTGATCTTGCCAAGGGTCACATAGCTGCGCTCAAACATATGAAACCGAGAAGTGAGATCGGAATATACAACCTAGGCAGCGGCAAGGGTGTATCTGTACTAGAACTGGTGCGTGCCTTTGAAAAGGTCTCCGACAGGGCAGTCCCTTACGAAGTGGTCGCAAGACGTCCGGGAGACTTCCCAGCCTTCTACGCAGATGCCACGAAAGCCGCGCAGGATCTAAACTGGCGGGCGGAGAAAACGATCGAGGATGCCTGCCGGGATAGCTGGCATTGGCAATCGCAGAATCCTAACGGGTACCGGTCAGAGGCTTAGTAAACTGTAACACAAGGAATAGCTGCAAGGGCACTAATCCGTGAGGATATAGTTGACTTTTATGCTACGTTGGGGGATAGTAGAATAAGTTAGTTATTCTACAAAAATAGTGAGGAGAGAGTTTTCATGAAGAAGGCCTTATTGACTGTTCTTGCAACTATCGGTGTTGCCATAGCTCTGCCAGCAACTGTTGCTGCAGCACCGGCTACTACCGACATTACCGGAGTAATCACAAACGGGGGCAGCCCTGTTAGCAACGCTAAGGTCAACGTAGTGTGTAGCAAATACCAAGACACCGACATGACCGACAGCACCGGGAGTTATCTCGTACAATTCCTGGCAAGCAAGTGTCCAGCCGGCTCTAAGGTAAATGTAACCGCAACGACCAAAAATGGCCTTACGGGCATCGGTAGCGGCACGGTTAATAGATACGGTTCAGTTAAGCTGAACGTTGCAATTGTTAACGTTAGTGTCTCTGTTCCTGAAATGGGCGCACTCACCGGTTCTGCTGCTGCTATAGCTGCAGGCGGAGCACTTTTTGCAACTCGACGTCGCAACCTTGCAAAGAAGTAAACAGATTACCAATGCACAAGCAAACACGCCATTTCTGTGGCGCTTGTTTGCGTTCATAATTGGGTTTGTAATTGCATCAGGAATCATTGGCCCGCGCATCATTGCCCATGGCCTTGTCGGCAAGTACGGCTTTGGGATTTACGGCGGAGCAGGAAAAGCGCTGCTGTTCAGTGCTATTGTTTTGCTATTGCTCGTATACAGGAGAGAAGCGAACGTTAAGCTACTGCCCTGGCGCCGCATACAAGTACTCTGGTTTATCGCTGTAACAGTTAGCCTAGCTAGTACTTGGTTGGGTGTTGGCCACCTGATCGCAGGGGCATCAGGAATCAAATGGGTGCTCGATGCGCACGTTTCAATAATCGCTACCATTGTATTCATAACGCTTGGTGTATTTGGAATTACGAATATCCGCACCTTAGGCAAGACATACAAACGTGAATTGTTAATCGCAGGCATACTTGCGGTGGCATTCTACGGATTTTTGTATGGGGTATACGAGCTATGGCAAGTGCTCGCGACGATAGTGTTGCATACAGTTAGTTGGCTGCTTGGCGTCAGTGGGCTGCAGTCTGTTATCATACCGCCGTACACACTACTGCTCAGTAAGTTTGCTGTGCAGATAGCCAAATACTGTTCAGGAATAGACTCTATCGCACTCTTCAGTGGTCTATATGCAGTCGTGGGACTGCTTGATTGGAAAAGGTTTAATCACCGGCGATTTTTGGCAGCCTTCGTACCGGCCCTGACATTGCTTTTTGTACTCAATATATTGCGAGTTTATGGGCTTATATTGGCGGGGTATTATATAAACCCCCAGATCGCGTTTAGCCTGTTTCATACCTATGCAGGGATGCTGTTCTTCATAATCTATTCGGTGATTTTTTGGGGTATTGTGTATAGGTGGATGGTCAGCCCAGAACCGCAGACGGGTGACAACACCCGCTAGGGCCTAAGCGGCCGAGGCATCACAGCAGAAAATACCAGTCGCCTTTTATGGCCCACCAGCAACAAGCCACCAGATAGCACAGCCAAAGAAGTCCCAGCCAGCCATGACCAGCCGATTCCCACAAGTCCGAACCTTATCGGTGACAGTAGGCTCAGCGAGATGATAGAGATGCTATTGAATAGTGTCAGAACCATGAGCGATTTTAGGCTTTTACTAAGTTTAAACACGGAGGTAAGTACTGTGTACATAAGTATCGGAATGCCACTTAGCGTCAATATTTGGAGCAATGAGACTGCCGCCGACGCGTAGGTGTGTCCAAAAAACCC
>CAYVOS010000003.1:21576-24839 GCA_964453515.1 uncultured Candidatus Saccharibacteria bacterium
AAGCTAGCGAAGACAAAGAGCACACAAGTCGCTATCAGTACTAGTCCAGACGAGACTACAAGAGTTCTTCGAACATGTTGTGTGAAATTCGCTTCATCGTACGATGCCTCGGCGAGCAGGGCGTTCGTAGAAGCGTATGAGATCGTGTAAAGTAGGTTAACTACCGTAAATGCTATATAGAAGTACGCAGCCGATACCGCTCCAAGTTTATTAACAACAATGATAGGCAACAAGAAGTCCGGCAAGATATTGAATACATTCGATACGTAGGTGGCAGCCGCATAGACTTTTACTCTCCTGAGGGTGCCTGGATCAAATCTGAACGAAGGTCTGAAATTGAACCGTTTAATCAATACGCTAACACTAAGGACGACGTTTACGAATTGTGCTAAACCAACAAACGTAAAAATTGCCATTGGATGTGTAGAATGTACCAGGAACGGCAGACATAATTTCACCAAACTAAAAACAATATTTATTAAGAGTATGTAGTATGTTTTTCTATACGCCGTAAAAATGGAGTTTGTTAGTGTATTCCAGGACATTAGGAGCGTAAAAAGCGTAAACAGAGCTACGCTTAAAGGGCTTGCATCAATAAACTCCAATCTATGGGACAGCACCGGCACAGCAATACAAAAAAGAAGCGATGCAATTACCGAGGCAACTGTTACCACTATTAAACCGGTGCTGATATACTCGTTCTTTTTCTTACTGTTGGACAAAAATCGTAGGTAAACAGTATCAAACCCACATAGTCCTAAGAGGGAAAGCAAGCTCGATACAGATATAAGAGTCGTTGCAAGTCCTACAGCAGATGCATTGAATAATCTTGCGATCAATACCCAAAACAAGAACCCAAGACAAGCCAGAATTGCCGTACTCGCCATAAGATAGAACGAATTCAGCACTAACGAATTTTCTGCTGTTATTCTCTTAACGTCTCTTAACATCGTGTTGTTCTTATGCCCGTTGACGCTTAGAGATCTGCCCGAGTAAGGTTGAATAGGCACCGATGCTCTTCTCCCAACTATATTTGTTCATACTTCTCAGAGAACCTTCTGACAGTCTCGCATACAATTCCTTCTGCTCCAGCAACTTGTAGAATGCAGTGGCGAAACTTTCAGGGGTAAGATCACACAAAAGACCATTATCCATATCGAGCACTATCGTACGAACGCCTGTTATGTTACTTGCTACGATCGGCAACGCCTTTGACATGGCTTCTACGAGTACTGCTGGAAATGATTCATGTGTAGAAGTCATGACAAATGCGTCACCATCTTGGAAGAACCGCTCGAGTTCTTTTCCTCTCTTTGCACCGTGCATAGTAACAACGCTGTCTAGTCTGTGCGTGTGAATAATGTTTTCGATCGTTGAAGCCTGCTCTCCGTCGCCAACAATATCAAGCTGTATTGGCTTCTGGTAGGTGTCTACAAAATAGCGAACAGCCCGAAGAAGAAGATACACGTTCTTTTGAGCCGCTAGTCTACCGACAAACAGCAGCTTAAAAGGCTTATGGGCACTAGCTCTTGGCCTTGCGACAGCAGTATGGTTTGTTGGGTTTGCTATAACGACAAACCGATCGCGTGGGACACCATACTTTTGATTGATTATCTCAACATCGTCAGGGGTAAGAACGAGAGTCATGCTAGCGCCCCTATAGACCATTTTCAATAGTGTCCTTTGGTACATAGAAAGCAGAAAACCTCTTGCTCGACCCCAAGACGGAGAATCAAGCGGAACACGAGCAATATATGGGATACCACGTAACTTGCATATCAACGCAGTCACCTCTGGACAATATGCAACTGCCGTCTCTGCAAGGACCATACTGTCCTTTGGTATCTTGCATAAAGCATAAGGAAGCGAAAATATAATAGGCGTATGAAAGATTTCAAAGCTCTTTAGATACCGCACACACAGGTTTCGACGCTCTTCAGTATGTGGATAAGTACTTTGTGAAGACGTTAGAATTTCAACCATCCATCCAAGTGCAGCTAGCCTTTCAGCTAGCTCCTGGGCGCGCATCTCCATGCCTCCAATATGCGGAAAGAAGTAGGGGACAACGTGCACCACTTTAGCCATAGAAGCCTTCTTCTTAGTGATAGATTGTCGATTGCCCATTGGCATACACCTTATCCTTATGTTGATTCAGAAACAACAGTGGCGGAGAGATAATAAGATTATTGCTATCAATAGATGCAAACATCACACCGGAAACATTATTAGCCCGGCTCATGAATACATACGAACTTTTGGTTATAGTGCTCGGAAAGATGTCGGTATTTGTATACGTAATACCGCCATACGATGTGAGAACACGCTCAGAGGCTTTATCCACAAAGACCTCATCTTGTGATTTCAAATTTTGTCCTAGCCATGACGCGGCAAACGCGTCATTCGAAGTAGTATAGTTCTGATCATAATAGTAGCCACTGTTGTTTAAGACTGCACTTGGCTGCCCTCCTGCAAGTTGCGCAGATACACCAGTGTTATACCAGAAGAATATGAGACAGACCACTGCAGCCAATACCTCAACACTTACTCTCGTTAACTTAGCAACCGGCTTCATAATAAAGAATGTACCGATTATTATAAGCAGCGCAAGGAATATGAGGGCGTTTTGGTAAAGGCGTTCAATATTGTAGGCAGTTGATATAAAAGGAAAGACCGCTAGAACAACCATTAGAATCCCGAAACCAGCCGCAAATGCCAAGAAGTTTATGCGGCGACCAGTATCTTCTTCATCCTTACCCTTGCGCATCCTTAACAGAAACAAAATACCCCCAACAATTAGACCAATTCTAAGCACCACGCTAGTAATGGCATCTGCATATGTTACAAACTTCTTCAGGAGTACATTCTTAACCGGCAGAGTGGATGCAGACACTATTGTAGTAGTCTTGTTATAGCTACTGGCGCCTGCATAGCCTCCAGGTATTGATTTCTTAGATTCTTTCTCAACGTATGCATTAAAGAAGCGCTGCGTATTAGAGCCCGCAAATGGGTTAAATTGGAACAACTTTTGAGTTGATACATTCTTATCGGTGAAGGTATTAGGGCTTACAAGACTACGCAAGGTGTCTTTTGCTACTAACGAGAAATTGTTGCTCGTTGCCGTCAGCTGTGCTTGCCATAAGAATGTCAGCAGCAGGAGCAAAATGAGGTAGGCTGGGCTCGGATAATGCGGATGGTGAACCTCCTGCTTGACGATAAATCTGCGAAGAAACCAACGAACAGCTAGGCCAATTGCAAGAATAGAC
>CAYVOS010000004.1:0-22583 GCA_964453515.1 uncultured Candidatus Saccharibacteria bacterium
TTTCCCTATGACCTCCCTGAAAGACGATCAGGTTGATAGGCGCAAGGTGGAAGCATGGCAACATGTGTAGCCAAAGCGTACTAATAGGGGCATTGACTTTTTACGTTCTCTGATTCATTCACCCCCGTTGGTGAGCGAGCCAGAGGATTGCATAGACTAGTTATTGGTGCTTATTAAAAGCACGTAGTTTGTCTAACTGTTTTAACAATTAAACACCCGTGACATTTATCACATTGACATCGAAGTTTGGCTAAGACTAGAGTGGATGGTATGGAAATACCATAAAACAAACACTGCAAATAGTCTTTAAATCCCATGTCGGATGCTAAACTTCGGTGCCCATGGCGCGAGGGAAACACCTGTTCCCATTCCGAACACAGCAGTTAAGCCTCGTAGCGGTTACAATACTTGGGCCTGAGCCCTGGGAAAATAGCACGGTGCCGAATTATATAAAAGCCATCCGAATAGGATGGCTTTTATCTTTTCTACCCTTGGATACCCGTTATGCTGAATGTGAACTATGCTATTGACATAAGCATAGCAGGATGATATCATAAGCATAATTTCGTGTAAGAAATAACTGAGGGTTTCGTCAAGAAGTGCGAAACTCTTTTTATATCCATAAGCGAAATCGGAGTAATATTATAAAGGGAGGTCTGATATGGCTGGAACCAAGAATGGCGGCAAGTCTGCTGCTGCAACCAACAAGGCTAAATACGGCAAAGACTTTTACGCTCGTATCGGTGCTATGGGTGGCAAGAAAGGCCACACCGGTGGTTTTGCTGCTAACCGCGAGCTCGCTCGAGTTGCAGGCGCAAAAGGCGGTCGTATTTCACGTCGGTCCAAGAAAGTTGCCTAATTTAGGCTAATTTTTACCACACTAGTCGTCCACGGTGAGAACTGCGGGCGACTTTTTGTGTACTTTAAATTGCCGATACGGTCTACAAAAACGTGACGATGCGACACTCCAAGTGCTGCGACAGTTGAAACATTGGTACCGAGCTTCATTATCTAGTTGGACGCTCTTATTACCGCATGAGGGACAAATTGAGCGCTTATATAGCCAGTCACGGTATGAGTCGAGGCAGTCCTGGATATGGTCCTCGTCGATGGCTATGTCATAGGTTTTTGCGATTTTTTTTGCAGTATCCCAGGCTGCAACTTCCATCTGTAAGAGTTCGAAATCAAGGCAGTATTTAGTGTGATCGAGCAGAGCGTGCGCGGTCTCATGTAAAATTGCCCAGGCTCCAACCTGAGAATGTTCCGGCGTGTAAAAGATTTGTTTAGACTGTGGTGACCAACAGAAAGAGTCGCCTTCTGTGTATTGGAGATGAGGGTAATCTTTCCTCAGGCGTTCAAGCATCTTTTCCATATACTTCCCTTGCTAGGTCAAAACTGCCGTAGACAACTGCTAATTCCGGTCGTTTTGCTTCTTTTATTGGTGGGATAGCGAGCATTGGCATCTCGTATTCTTTCAGGTATTCATCCAAGAAGCCCTTAAACTTATCGAAGTGGGCGCCAACACCCCCGCCAAGTACAATAACATCGGGCTGGAAGACGGCAATAAGATCAAAAATCCCGAGTGATATATCGTGGGCGATAATGCGCCAAGTATCCTTATCTGTGATTTCACTTGCTCGTTTTCCGAAACGTCGTACAATCGCTTGACCCGAAGCAAAGTCTTCCCATTGCTCAAGCTTGCCGCTGTGTTCAAGCAGTATATAGCCCCCCTCGCTATCTGCCATAGTGGGATCGATCTTTTGATCGACTATGTAGCCTGTGCCAATCCCGGTGCTGATAGTGATATATAGTACCCGGTGAAACTCTTTAAGGAGCATAGCTTCAGACAGCCCAGCCAGGTTTGCGTCGTTATCAATTACAGTAGGGCAGTGCGCAATTGCTTGGATATCCCGCTGAATTGGGACGTTTTTCCAAGGTAGCCTGCCGCCAGCAATGGCGACGCCTTGAGATCGGTCAATCTTACTTGGTACGCCTACGCCAGCAGCTTTAAACTCTTTTGTTGAAAGATTCTCTACGTTTTTAGCCAGTTCCTTGAGGAATTCATTGTAATTTTGTGGCGTAGAAAAGCGAAAATTTTCTTGAATAACACCACGGTCGTCAAGAGTTGCGACAATAGTTTTAGTTCCCCCAATGTCGATGCCCAAGTACATATTCTTTGTAGTGTATCACACACTTGCGCGCCACTGCGATAAGCGCTTTTGACTACTCTCAGTTAAACAGGTATAATAAAGACAATCTTGACAGGCGTTCACAGAACTTGAGGCTCAAGCCCTGTAGTTTCTGTGGCATCTGACAGAAATACATTTTTAAGGAGGCATGAGAAACATGTCAAATAATACTAACGTAACAATGGATGATTTGCTGGCGAATAGTAGCATTAAGCAACTTGAAGCTGGTGATGTAGTCGAAGGAATCATTAGCTCAGTCAAAAAGCACGAAGTGTGGGTTGATCTGGGTGCCAACGGTGTTGGCGTAGTACTTCGTCGCGAAATTGGTCATGGCCAGGCTCTAGAGGTTGGTCAGAACATCACTGTCAGTGTGATTGACCCTGAAATGGATGAAGGCTATGCGCTTCTCAGCATGAAACGGGCTGCTAAAGACCGTGGTTGGGATGAATTGCAGCGTCTATTTGAGGAACAAGAAATCGTAGAAGTGACTGCATATGATGCAAACCGCGGTGGCTTGCTCGTTGAACTTGAAGGGATTCGAGGGTTCCTGCCTGTCTCACAGCTTGCAGCTGGTCATTATCCTCGTGTATCGGGCGCTGATAAAGACGAAATACTACAGAAGTTGAATGCCTTGGTTGAACAGCCTTTGCGTGTTCGTATCTTGGATGTAAGTCGTAAGGACAACAAGCTGATATTCTCGGAAAAAGAGGCGGTCAAAGATGACATGCAAGCACGCTTTGCTAAACTGAAAGTTGGCGATGTAGTCGAAGGTGTCGTAACTGGCGTTATTGACTTCGGTGCTTTCGTGAACGTTGACGGTATCGAAGGGCTGATACACATTTCTGAGATCTCTTGGGAACGTGTTGAAGATCCTCGTAAGTACGTCAAAGTTGGTGAAACTGTTCAGGCAAAGATCATTGCTATCGACAAAGATCGCCTGTCCTTGAGCCTGAAGCAGATGAGCGAAGACCCTTGGCTGAAACAGGTGAAGGCATTTAAGAAGGGTGATGTTGTCGAAGGTAAAATTACCCGCATTACCCCGTTTGGTGCATTCGTACAGCTGAGTCCAGCAGTTGAAGCGTTAGTTCACGTATCGGAGATGGGTGACGACGACAATGTTGACCCGGAAAAAGTCTTCCAACTGAACGAGAAAAAGCAATTCAAGGTCCTAGACATTGATACTGAGGCTCGCAAAATTGCGTTGAGCCTTAAGGACGCTAGTTAGAGTCCTTAATGTAAGCCGTTAAATAAATTATCGGCAGTGAATACCAAGAAGGGAGTATCGACGTATGAGCAGAACCATCGAGATTGAAGATACCATCACCGTCGGTACGTTAGCTGAAAAGCTCGCGCTGCCGGTAAGCCGCCTGATCGCTGAACTGATGAAGAACGGCGTGATGGCTACGGTAAATGAACGCATTGACTTTGACACTGCGCAGATCATCATTGATGAACTAAGCTTGGATGTGCAATTGTCAAAAAGTGCCGCGTTGTTGCCTGACGCTGTTGTTGCTCGAGCCACTAAACGGGGGGCCACTCACGATGAACATGCACAGCCTCGTCCACCTGTCGTAGCGGTTATGGGGCATGTCGATCATGGTAAGACGAGTCTTCTCGATGCGCTCCGTGGCTCAAACGTTGCCAAGGGCGAAGCTGGTGGTATTACGCAGCACATTTCTGCGTATCAAATAGAGCATAATAAGCGTGCAATCACCTTCTTGGATACGCCAGGGCATGAGGCATTTGCGGCAATTCGTGAACATGGGGCACAACTAACCGACCTTGTTATTCTGGTTGTTGCCGCCGATGACGGCGTAAAGCCGCAAACTATCGAAGCGATTCGTTACGCGCGGAAAGCGGGCGTCAAAATTATCGTAGCTATCAACAAGATTGATAAGGAGGGTGCTGACCCGAATCATGTGAAGCAACAGCTGGCCGAACAAGACATCCTCGTTGAAGAATGGGGGGGGGATACGATTGTGCAGGAGGTATCGGCGAAGACGAAGCAGGGCATGAATGAGCTTCTTGATATGATTCTCTTGGTCGCTGATGTGGAAGAGCTTCGAGCAAGCGTTGATATACCAGCCGTTGGGCTCATTATCGAATCACATGTTGAACACGGTCGTGGACCAATTGCCCACGCACTTGTTGAAGAAGGGACGCTGCGAAAAGGCGAATATGTTGTAGCAGGGTCTACGTATGCCCATATTCGTAACCTGGAATCCACCGACGGTTCCATTATTTCGGAAGCTCGGCCGTCAACGCCGGTGGTAATTTCGGGCTTTAAGTCGCTACCGGAGTTTGGTGACCAATTTATGGTTGTAGCGAATGAAAAGGTAGCTCGTGCACAAGCCGAGGAAGCTGCAGCTAGTAGACGTGGCATGAGTAGCAACGCTGGATTGAGTAGTGCTGATCTTATTCGAATTATTAACAGAAGCAACCAGGTAAGTGAGCTGAACATCATTATTAAAGCGGATGTTCAGGGCTCATTAACTTCGGTTATTGATAGTTTGCGGGCTCTCGATACTGAGGAAGTTGCAGTACGAGTTGTCGGTTCGGGTGTTGGGGTGGTCACTGAGAATGATGTTCAGCTTGCACAAACCAGTCAGTCGATTATCTATGGTTTCAACGTTGAACTTCCGCAGAGCATTAAGCGGCTTGCATCTCGTGATAAAGTTACCATTCGTTTGTTCAAAGTCATATATGAGCTTATTGATGACGCTCGGGAAGAGCTTTCGCGTCTACTTGCTCCTGAAGTGAAGGAAAGTGAACTCGGAGAACTTGTCGTAAAAGGTATATTCAAAACTACTAAGACGGAAGTCATCTGCGGAGGGGAAGTAACGAAAGGTAAGTTAACAGCTCCAGCTATAGCAAGAGTCAGGCGAGGCAAGGATTTAGTCACTGAAGTAGAGGTCACGAACTTGAAGCGTGGCCCGCAGGACGCCAAAGAAGTTATCGAAGGTGAGATGTGTGGTATGAACCTGAAAACCAATGGCCGGCTTGATCTGGAGGAGGGTGACAAGATTGAACTCTTCACCCGTGAAATGGTTACTCGTCATCTTTAATATTGCACGATAGTTTTGTTACTAATCGCAGCTAAATGTTACAATACTCTATATAAAAGAAGCACGCCATGATTAAACTAGACGACAACTTACTACAAGAACTAGGGCTAGGTGTCTTGCCTCCTGCTGAGAAAGATAAATTCCTTCGACACATTTACGAGACGCTAGAGATGCGTGTCGGCACCCGCTTAGCGGAGCGAATGACTGATCAGCAGTTAGATGAGTTTGAGGCATTTATCGATCGAAATGATGATAATGGTGCGTTTCATTGGCTCGAAACCAATTTCCCGAATTATAAAGACGTGGTTGCTGAAGAGTTTGAGAAGCTAAAAGGTGAAATTAAACTCGTTGCAAATGATATTTTAGCCGCAAGTAACCCTGATGCGCCTAGAGAGCAAGCAGCGTAGCAGCTAGTGTAACTTACTCTTATCGAATTTTTTGTCCGTAGCCAGCCATAAAGGCCGCTATGCGCATTTCTTTTTTGCCAGCCGGTACAAGTGCGTCTATTGCGAGCGCATCCTGGCGTGTGCCGACTGAGAGCATCTTGTTGGTAGTTTGTAGTACTCCGGGAGCTAACTGCGATTTTTCGACGTGTGCTTTTGTGATTACTACGTCAATGTTTCCAAATTGGCTCTGACTTTTTGGCCACCCTTGGTAGGCTCGGATTTCACGTTCTAGTTGCACAGCAGGTTTTTCCCAATCAAGTATCCCATCTTCTTTGTTGAGTTTTCGGGAATAACTAACCTGCAAAGTATGTGGCGATGCTTGAGCAACAGTATCCTGTGGCACTGGTTGGATGGCGCCAGACACATATGCGGGGAGAACTTCGCAAAACATTTGGTAACTAAGCTGGATGAGATTATCCGTTAACGATGGTGTTGTCTCATCGACTTCAATATCATAGTCACCTTGGGCGAGCAGGGGTCCCTCGTCCATTTTTTCTACCAAGACCATGAGACTTACACCGGTTTGCTTTTGACCACTTAGGATAGCAAACGTAATAGGGTCGGCACCGCGCCACTGGGGCAAAAGGGAAAAGTGACTATTAACGATACCAAGCGGGAAAACGTCAATTACGTCTTGGGAAACAATAATGCCAAAATCTATTAGTACTGCGATGTTACTTTGAAAGTGGGCATCAGTGATCTTGGCAGCTAGCTCTTTTTTATCGCTTACTTCAATAACTCGTAGGTTCAACAGCTCTACTGAATCCAAAACTGGAACATCACCGTGATGGTGTAAGGGACGTGGTTTCGTAATAACGGCCTCAATGTTAAACGCCTGTGCCAGTAGCTCCAAAGATTTTGCCGCTACTGGCCCACTACCAAAGAATACTATTGTTTCTGACATCTTTTTCATAATCAAGCTGGACCAGATTCCCTTCGGTTGTAAGATTAAAAAATGCACCCTCTTTCTCTTTGATATGATCGACAAACACAACCCCTTTTGTGTGGTCGATTTCATGTTGAAAAATTCTAGCTAAGAACCCCTCTGCTTTTATGCGAAACAGACGTCCATCTATGTCGAGCGCTTTAACCCTTACTTTCGTATAGCGAGGTACTTTACCATAAATATCTTTAACACTGAGGCACCCTTCAAAATCCTCCCCGATGTCACCTTCATATTTGGTTATCTCAGGATTAATGAAAACAGAGAAGGAATGATCATCTTTGTTGTCAAAATTGTTACGTATAACTATAACACGCACGAGTTTATCTATTTGGACTGCTGCAAGCGCTACGCCAACTTCATGGGCTCGACTTTTTTCCCAGTCCAGCGTAGCTGCTTTCATATCCTGGATGACTTTTTTTATTTCTTCAGAAATAACACTTACTTTTTTGGAGCTTTTTCGTAAGTCGGGATGAGGGAGGGTTATGATGGAATCTTTCATTTACAGATGAGTATAACCTATTTATCCCTAGGAGGCCAGATTCTGTCAGGGTTAGTTTATAATAAATTAAGAGGATCTAGATCGTACGACCAGTCAGTAGGAATTACATCGATAATCTTTAGTAGTTCGGAGCGCTGCTTTGTTTTGACGACCAACTGCCACTGATACTTACTACCAATCTTCTCATGGAGTGAGGGACTGGGGCCGTCAATTACCACACGTAATCCCATCTCCCTGATGGTATCTGCAAAACTTTCAGCCTTCCCCTGAGCTGCAGCGCTAGATGCTCGGCGACAAGTCAATTTCAATACGAAACAGTAGGGCGGAAAAAGGAATTTCTTTCGGATTGCTAGCTCATGTTCATAGAAAGAATCCCAGGAGTTGTTGGCGGCAGCCTGTACTACGAAGTTACTCGGGTCATAGGTTTGTAAAATAACGCTACTTTCACGGTGGCCACGACCGACGCGACCGATTACTTGTCTCAGAAGCTGGTAAGTTCTTTCGTCGGACGTGTAGTCAGGAAAATATAAACTTGTATCAGCAATTACAACGCCGACAACACTCAATCTCGGTAGATCTAACCCCTTAGCGAGGATTTGAGTACCAACTATGATGTCAATATTACCACTTACGATAGATGCGTAGTGCTGCTCAATACGCTCAGACTTCTTATTATCAGTATCAAATCGCATCACTCGCGCATTCGGGAATATTGATGAAATATTCTCTACAATTGCCTTTGTGCCGATGCTTTTAAGAACAATTTTTGGGTTGTTGCAATCTGGGCAATAGCTCACTGCAACTTTTGTACGTCCACAGGTATGGCAACGTAAAGTATGGGAATCACCGTGGTAGGTGAGTGGTAGATTGCAGTGGTCACAGACAGCTTGCCAACCACATTGTTCACAGAGGATAACGCGTGCAGTACCTCTGCGATTAAGGAATAGTAGGGATTGTTCACCAGCACGAAGTGATTGATCTATTTCTGACAACATTAGATCCGAAAGATAAGGTGATTTTGAGAAGTTTGACTTATTGCGTAGATCGACGATATTGATTCGGGGAGGGCTAAATGCGTTCGCCTGAGCAATATTTGTCATTCGTAGTATAGGCTTATCTTTTTGCTGGGCTAAAAAGTAGTCGCTAATGGAAGGGGTAGCTGACCCGAGAAGTAATACCGCATGATGCAGTTCGGCCAACTTTGCGGCTACCTTCGTTGTTACGTAATGGGGCGACTGATCTTGCTTATATGAAGGTTCGTGAGATTCATCGATTACAATAAGACCTACATCCTTGAGCGGTGTAAATAGGGCCGACCGAGGGCCAATAATCAGTAGTGGCCCAGGGGCGGACAGTATCTGGAGCCAAATTGTTCGTCGCTCTTTTTCGGTAAGCCTAGAATGCGTCACAATCACTAAATCCCCGAATGCCGCTCTGAAGTTTTTTGCTAATTGAGGCGTGAGAGAAATTTCAGGGGTAAGAATGATTACCGACCTGCCGGAAGCAAGTGCCCGTTGTGCTAATTCAATATAGACTCTGGTTTTGCCTGTACCCGTTTCCCCGTGAATTGTGTAGGTACCTGGGGCGGTAATTTTCAAGGTAACCGCCTGCTGATCGTCAGTAAGTGGGGGTAGTTTTTCTATTAGGTGTGGGGTATTAGCGGTAACCCGATCGGTGGTGATTGTTGTGTCTGCTAATACTTTAGGCAGGAATTGTTGGCCGATTGCACCTATGCCCGAAGGGTAATAAATCGATAGCCAGAGTGCCAACCTGAGTAGTTGTGGAGGTAAGGTGGGTAAGCTAATGACGGAAGCAATTGGTTTTGTCGCGAACTTCGGCTTTGTGACTGCTTGAACCACAATACCCAGCACTGGAGTATTGCGCAATGGGACATATACTACTTTGCCAGCAGCAAGCTCCTGCTCATACTGGTAAGTGAGCAAGGATCTTCCCCTGTATGAAAGGGTATTGACGATTACCTCATAGTAGTACATCCAGCTTATATTATAGGACCTGTAGCGTACAGCACATAAAAAGTTTGAAAAATATGCAGATGCAGATTATAATTTATTTACGTTGTCTGAATAACAATAGGGAAGTATGTTAGATATTTTTATTACATCACGCGTACGGCGAAAGATAATCGTTATATACGCAAAATATCCGGACTTTAAGACTCATGTCCGCGGTCTGGCTAAGCTTATCAAAGAAGATGCTGGTAACATTCAGCGCGAGCTGAAGCGGCTCGAGAAGGCTGGTTTCTTAATTTCGGAAAAACAAGGGAATACTAAGATTTATCACACGAACAAGCAGTTTGTTATCTTTAAAGAGCTACAGAGTATTGTATTAAAGTCCCAGAGAACGGCTCAGAAGAAGAGCGCAAAACTCTAGTAGCAGACTACTTTACGAGTTCGCTGGTAGGCGGCTATAAAAAACTTGCAAATCTCTATCTGTTGAAGTACAATTATCCTCGATGATTACGGTGACAAGAAAAGATTCCAAGGAATCGCTAGAAAACCTGCTGCGACGTTTTAATCGCAAAGTGCAACAATCAGGTGTTATCGCTGCTGTTAAGCAGGGGCAATATTTTGAGAAGCCACTGAGCAAGCGTGAGCGTCGTCAGAAGGCAATAATTCGACAACAACGCAAAGCTGCTAAGCTTAAGAGAATAAAGCTAGGCCAGCGCTAGAGATATGCTGCAAGAGCGTATGATGCAGGATCTTAAGACGGCCCTGCTGGCAGGAGATGCTGAAAAAGTCAGCGTACTTCGATCCATTAAGAGTGCAATTACTTACACAGAAGTTGCGCGGGGCGTTAAGGGAGGATCTGGCCTGAGTGAGCCAGAGGTGTTAGATGTGCTCTCAAAAGAATCAAAGAAGCGCCAAGAGAGCGCTGATTTATTTATTAAAGGTGGGGCGACTGAGCGGGCGGACAAAGAAGTTAATTATTGATCAGTATCTACCTGCTGCTATGTCTAAAGAAGAGCTCAAGACTTTAGTTGATCAAGCTGTTGACGAGCTGGGTGAACTAACGCCACAAACGATGGGTCGAGTAATAGGAAGAGTGAAAGAGCTTTCAAAGGGTGCCGCCGCCGGTGGCGCTATAGCAGACATGGTCAAAGAAAGGATGGGGCGATGATAGTGCTTATGGGTGTTGCCGGTGCAGGTAAGAGTATGCAAGGTAGGCTGTTGGCTGATGAGCATGGATTCGCTTGGATATCAACGGGTGAAATCTTCCGAGTCCTAATTACGGGTAAACGTAGACAACAAATGCTCGAGGGTAAGTTGCTTAGTGACCAAGAAGTAATTGATATCGTAGACAAGGTGTTAGGGCTTATTGATACATCCGAAGAATTTGTTCTAGACGGTTTTCCGCGCACAGTGAAACAGGCTGACTGGTTGATTGGCCAGGCTAAGAAAGGCCGGTTTAAGCTTACAGAGGTATTTAATCTTCAAGCCTCCGAGGAAGTTGTGCACAGTAGATTGATAGAGCGAGGTCGCCAGGATGATACGGATGCTGCGATCAATGAACGTTTCAGGGAATATAGGGCTGTGACCCTACCGATATTAGAGCACTTTAAGCAGGAACAGGTGAGAGTCTGCGATGTTGATGCTTCTCAAACCCCGAGACAAGTTCATGACGACATTATACGATGCCTCAGTGAAGCAGGCTCCTAACCTTTAGTTGAAGTAGAAGCAGTATGTTCACTCGAGTAAAGAATTCAGAAGAGCTCAAGGCAATGCGCGAAAGTGGACGCATGCTCGCTACAGTGCTTGCATTATTGCAGCGTGAAATAGTGTCCGGTATGACCACTAAGGATCTAGCGATTATGGCGGCAAAGGAGTTAAAGAAACTTGGAGGAGAGGCCCCGTTCTTGGGATACCAGGGCTATCCTGATGTGCTCTGTGTCTCGGTCAACGATGAAGTGGTGCACGGTATCCCATCGGCAGACAAACTAATTAATGAAGGTGATATCGTAAGTCTTGATTTTGGAGTCAATTACAGAGGTATGATCACCGATTCTGCACGAAGCGTTATAGTGGGTAAGCCAATTTCACAAAAGCATGTAGAGTTGGTGAAATATACCGAGGCATCACTTATGACGGGTATTGCGGAAGTCCATGATGGCGTACGTACAGGAGATATCGGTGAAGCCATTGAGCGAGAACTTAACCGCCATAAGTATGGGATCGTTCGAGATCTCGTTGGACACGGTGTTGGTCACTACATCCATGAAGATCCGAACATTCCCAACTACGGACGTCACAACACTGGGCCTCGGCTGATTAAGAACATGACTATTGCCATAGAGCCAATGGCAACACTCGGAACTGATAATGTGTACATTGCTGAAGATGGCTGGACGGTACTTACCCAAGACGGGTCTTGGGCCGCGCATTTTGAACACACTGTTGCCATCACTGATGAGGGCGCCGAAGTTTTAACGGTGTGCTAAAAAGTGATCATACTGAATCATTTTTTTCATTTTACGCTGTCGTAAACTTGCTCAAAACGAAGAATAAGCGCTATACTGCTTGCATGCGTGAATCTTCTGCTCCGCACTTTGTCGGCTTAGATATCGGTACTAGTACGGTCAGATGTGTGGTCGGAATGCTTGGGTCTAATGCGGATGCCAAGCCTTCAATAATTGGTCATGGCAGCTCCACTAATCTGGGTATGCGTAAGGGGGTCGTTGTTCATGTCGAAGACGTAACCGAAGCGATTGTACAAGCAATTACAGAGGCAGAAAGGCTTTCTGGGGTACGGATTGACAAAGCAACGGTTAATATTAATGGTGCGCATATAAGTGGTATCAACTCCAAGGGTGTCATTGCAATAAGCGCCGCAAATCGAGAGATAACTGACGATGACAGGTATCGCGTAGAAGAAGCAGCTACTGTAGTAAAGCTACCACCAAATAGAGAGATTGTTCAGCTGTTCGCTAAAAACTATAGCCTTGATGGTCAGCCGAACATTAAAGACCCGGTTGGTATGCACGGTGTACGACTTGAAGTGGACACTCATATCGTTACCGCTTCAACACCAAACCTGAGAAACCTTGATATGGCACTTGAGCGGGCACAAGTTTCGCCAACACGTCATACAATATCAAGCCTTGCGGCTGCCGAGGCGGTGCTTAGCCGTCAACAGAAAGAGGCTGGTACGGTATTAATCGATATTGGAGCCGGGACAACAAATATTGTTGTTATTGAGGACGGTGAAGTCCAACATGTAGCCGTGCTCCCGATCGGCGGGCAGCATATTACGAATGACCTGGCGATAGGCCTCAAAACAGACCTGGATATTGCTGAACAGGTAAAAGTATCACATGCCGGTCTGGCAAGTGAAACACCCAAGAGGAGTGTCGTTAGTGTTAAGCGCGGCGAAGAGGAGCATACGTTTAAGACGGAAGATATCCTCATGATAACTGAGGCGCGGGTTGATGAATTGTTTGAGTACGTTGATAAAGAACTACGCAAAATACAGCGATCGAGGAAGTTGCCCGGGGGTGCTGTAATAGTCGGTGGAACGGCTAAACTACCGGGAGTCGCTGAACTCGTTAAAGAGCGGTTACAGCTGCCCGCACGTGTTGGCAGGCTACAACCACTCGCTGGGCTCGTTGATACTGTAGAGGACGCCGGCTACTTTACTGCAGTCGGTTTGATGCTACTTGACATGCTCTTACTACCCGAAGTCGAGACTTCTGGCAAACAGGGTAGTAATGGTAGTATTTATTCCGCTGTTGACCGAGCATTGAACTACTTTAAGCGACATTAGAATATTGCTCGTATACATAAGCTGCATGGGCGCTACTTTTCAGAATTTTGCCGTGCAATATAATTGAACGACTTTGCAGTTATGCGCTATACTTAGCCGTATACGAATTAATGTAAGATTTTTGGGGAGCGCAAATAGATATGCCTCAAGTTGTTGAACCAGCCATAGAAACATTTGCAAAGATCAAAGTTATTGGTGTTGGCGGGGCAGGAAGTGCGGCTATAAACCGCATGGTTGAAGCTGGAGTAGAGGGCGTAGAGTTTATTGTCGTTAACACTGACGCGCAAGCCTTATTTCACTCAAAAGCCGGCGTTAAGATCCATATTGGTAAAGACACTACAAAAGGTCTTGGGGCTGGCGCCGACCCATCTGTGGGAGCACGGGCTGCCGAAGAATCTACGGATGATATAAAAAAAGCCCTTGAAGGTTCAGATATGGCTTTCGTAACGATTGGCGCAGGTGGCGGCACTGGTAGTGGCGCAGGGCCGGTTGTAGCTAAGATCGCTAAAGACATGAATATATTAGTCGTGGGCTTTGCTACGAAGCCGTTTGTATTTGAAGGTGAGAAGCGCCGCCGAAACGCTGAAATAGCAATCGAAAATCTCCGAAATTTCGTTGATACGCTGATTATTGTCCCGAACGATCGTCTATTACAGACGATCGATCGCCAGACCCCACTCCTGGAAGCATTCAAAGTTGCCGACGATGTCCTTCGTCAGGGCGTCCAAGGTATTTCTGATTTAATTACCGTACATGGGCTCATTAATCTTGACTTTGCAGATGTTAAGACAGTTATGAGTAACGCCGGTTCAGCCTTAATGGGTATTGGCCGAGCAAGCGGTGAGAACCGAGCCATTCAGGCAGCACAACAAGCTATTGACTCACCTCTTCTCGAAGTTTCGATCGACGGCGCACGCGGCATACTATTTAATGTCATCGGTGGTAATGACCTTTCAATGCACGAAATCAACACCGCCGCAGAGGCAATTACCAGTGCTGCGGATCCGGATGCAAATATTATCTTCGGTGCAACTATTAACCCAGAGATTGAAGGTGAGATTATCATTACGGTAGTAGCTACCGGCTTTGATGCGGCTTACTTTGCAAAGCGACAACCTAATGCCTTGCTTGACGAAGTTCGACGGACTGACTCAGTTGCGACTAGCAACACCATGACTCCGAAACTTGACGATGCAGATCTGTCTGATATAGACACAGACATAGATGAAACAAAAGCCGAAGAGTTGGCTACAGATTTCAAGTCCAGTCAGCCAATGAAAAATATCTGGACAGCTGAAGAAGACGAAGATGCTGATGTATCTCTGACGGCGCATCACGAGGATCTGACAGCAGTAGCTGGTACGGAAGAAGATGAGGAAACATTTAAGCGAAATCAAGCGTTTATATCAGGGGGCTCAGATGATGATCATTTGGATAAGCCCTCCTTCTTACGCCGGCTAACAGCGCGACACAAAGATCAATCTGACGATAAATAACAGAGATAAATAAGCATTACCTGTACTAAATAATACAGCACAAATCGTTTGCAAAGCGCTATAAGTAGGGTTATCATGATAAAGCTAACCGCTATATATCGAGAGAAATTAGTGCGGGAGTACATTCAAATTGAACAAAACAAGTGTACAAAATAGAAGAGGTGCAACATGAAATGTAATGAATGCCAACACGAAGACACGAAAGTCATCGAGTCTCGCGATGTCGCCGAGGGTGAGGCTATTCGCCGACGGCGAATGTGCGTACAGTGTGGCCACCGGTTTACTACATATGAGCGAATTGAGCGTCCGCAACTTGTAGTAATCAAAAATAACGGTGTCCGAGAACTGTACAGTAGGCAAAAACTATTGGCAGGCTTATTGCGGGCCTCTGAGAAAACGTCCATCACGAATGTGCAGCTAGAACGACTAGTTATGGACGTAGAGCGTGAACTGTACGCTTGCGGTGAAGCTGAGGTTCGTTCGGCTAGAATAGGCGAGCTCGTCATGGAACGCCTGGCGATACTGAATGAAGTAGCCTATGTGCGTTTTGCAAGTGTTTATCGACGCTTCAAGGATATCGCAGGTTTTGAACGAGAGCTTTCACAAATCAAACAACGCAAAATCGCAGCTGTCAAAGGCTAAAAACCTTTGACAGCTCCTCCCGGGTTTTTAATAATAGAGAAACTCGAGAGGAGCTCGTAAGGCTAAGATGCCTCCTGAGAGCGGGCGTCTAAAGCGAACTCTAAACAAAAATTAAAACAATAGGGCTAATCTAACCAGCCAGAGAAGTGAGGGTATTATGGCACAAACAACATCTTTAGGCGTCAGGCGCATGTTTACTCGTCCCAAGAGTAAAGCTTATGACCAGCTGACATGGGTCAAGAGAGACTCAGTCATTATGAATCCAATGACTGGTAAACCAGTATTCGAGCAATTAGGCGTCGATTTTCCTGAAGGCTGGTCGCTGAACGCTATTAATATCGTAGCGCAGAAGTACTTTACGGGCACACCGGGGACTTCGGAACGTGAGAGCTCGTTGCAACTTCTCATTGACCGGGTTGTTGATACCATAACTCGTCAAGGTCTCCAGGAGGGATACTTTGATAACGAAGTTGAAACTGAAAATTTTCGCGAAGAGCTTAAGTACGTTTTAGCAACACAACGTGCTGCTTTCAACTCTCCTGTTTGGTTCAATATTGGTGCTCCAGCTCGCTCTCAGCAGGCTAGTGCTTGCTTCATCTTGAAGGTAGAAGACACCATGCAGTCGATCCTTAACTGGTACACCGAGGAAGGGATGATCTTTAAGGGCGGTTCCGGGGCGGGTTTAAATATTAGTAGTATTCGTTCGTCTGTGGAGCCACTTGGCAAGAGTTCGGGCAAGGCATCTGGGCCGTTAAGTTTTATGCGCGGAGCTGATTCCGTCGCGGGTGCCATTAAGAGTGGTGGTAAGACGCGTCGTGCGGCTAAGATGGTAATTTTGAATGCTAATCATCCTGATGTTCAGGAATTTATCTGGTGTAAAGCAATTGAAGAACGTAAGACGCGTGCCCTTGAGAAGGCCGGTTACGACATGACTTTGGACGGCAAAGATATTTTCTCGGTGCAGTATCAGAACGCAAATAACTCGGTACGTGTGACCGACGATTTCATGCGCGCTGTACAAAAGAACGCTGACTGGGATCTTAAAGAAGTTACTACCGGTAAGACTGTCAAAAAACTTAAGGCTCGCGATTTATTCCGACAGATCGCAGAAGCTGCTTGGGAGTGCGCTGACCCGGGCATGCAGTTTGATACTACCATCAACAACTGGCACACTACTCCAAATGCAGGTCGAATTAACGGCAGTAACCCATGCAGCGAATATATGCACTTGGATAATTCGGCCTGTAATCTGGCAAGTATTAATCTCTTAAAGTACCTTCGGGATGACAATACTTACGACATTGAAGCATTTAAGCACACTGTAGAGCTTATCTTTACGGCTCAAGAAATCCTGATTGGCTACTCAGAGTATCCAACCGAGGGAATCGCTAAGACCGCGCGTGCCTATCGTGAGCTTGGTATTGGTTACGCAAATCTGGGTGCTTTACTAATGGCTCAAGGCTTGCCATACGATTCTGAAGAAGGGCGCGTTCAGGCGGCTGCGATTACTTCACTGCTGACTGGCTACTCATATGCTGTCAGTGCGCGTATCGCACGGAAAGTTGGTCCATTTGCAGGTTTCCATAAAGATCGCGATAACATGTTGAATATACTTCGCAAGCACCGCCAGGCCGTATCCAACATTGACGCCAGCTACGTTGCGGAAGATCTTTTGAGCGCTGCTGCCAGTGCTTGGGATGAAGCGGTTGAGCTCGGTGAACTATACGGTGTGCGCAACTCACAGGCAAGCGTGTTGGCTCCAACCGGTACTATCGGTCTCATGATGGACTGTGATACAACCGGCATTGAGCCTGACCTTGGGCTTGTAAAGCTGAAGAAACTCGTCGGCGGGGGTACTATGAGCATCGTTAACCAGACAGTTCCACGTGCCTTAAAGGCGCTTGGCTACAACCAGCGGCAGGTTGATGAAATTATTGCGTACATTGATGTTGAGAAAAATATTCTTGGTGCACCACACCTGAAGAAAGAGCATGAGCCAGTATTCGCGTGTTCAATGGGTGACAACGCAATCCACTATCTTGGCCACGTTAAGATGATGTCAGCGGTGCAACCGTTTATTTCGGGTGCTATCAGCAAGACTATCAACATGCCAGAGGATGTGAGCGTAGAAGAAGTTGAGCAGCTCCATATGGATGCATGGCAAATGGGTTTGAAAGCAGTGGCTATCTACCGTGACAACTGTAAGGTTGCCCAGCCGTTATCTATGGCCAAGAAAGAGGATGATAAGAAAGATGAGCCGGTCACTGCAGCGGCAACTGCGCCAGCTGAAACTGCCATTGCCGGAGCGCTTGATAGCAAGATTGTCGTAAAGGGTACGGTTCGTCGTAAGCTCCCGCGAGTACGTAAAAGCCGTACCTACCACTTTGAAATTGCTGACCTGGACGGTTACTTTACCGTAGGTGAGTACGACGATGGAGCGCCAGGCGAACTCTTCGTCAGTATCTCGAAGCAGGGCTCAACATTGTCGGGGTTGATGGATTCGTTTGCGATTTCTGTCAGTCATGGCTTACAGTACGGTGTGCCGCTAAAGAGCTACGTGAAGACGCTTCGCGGGACAACTTTTGCGCCGTCTGGCATTACTGATGACCCAGACATCCGAACGGCAAGTTCGATTACCGATTACATTTTCCGCCGCCTAGCGCTCGACTTCTTATCGTTCGATGATCGGCTTGAGCTTGGGCTTGCATCGATTGATGACATGCCTGAGATCCAGACAACACTCCTCGAGGAGCCGTCGATCGAAGGGGCAGAAAAAACTGTTAATCAGATGGTAGTGCAACGTGAACCAGAAAGTCCTGTAGCCCCAAAAACCGTAGCGGCTAAAGTTGAGCCAATGCAATCGGCGACTCTGAAGAGTAGCATAGATGATGCGGCTCCCATCTGCTATAACTGCGGCAACCAGACGCAGCGTGCAGGAAGCTGTTATGTCTGCAGTTCATGCGGATCAACAACTGGTTGCAGCTAGTCCCTACTTGTTAAAAGTAATAATATCTAAGATAAGGAGGCTCCCATGGCGGGAGTCTCCTTTTTTATTGGAGTAGTAAAGGCGTTTATGCTATTCTAAAGCTACCATGAAGGTGCTAGTGCTTTACCGACCGAACTCAGAACATGGCCGAACAATCGAGACATTTATTAGAGACTTTCGTTATCAGCATGAATCAAACGCTGACTTGCTTGATGTTCAGAATGTTGATACGCGCGAAGGTGTAGCTACGGCTAGTATTTACGACGTACTACAGTATCCAGCGGTACTAGTGCTAGGGGATGACGGCCAGCTGATAAAATCTTGGCAGGGGTCCGACCTCCCTCTTATGAATGAAGTAGCCGGGTACGTATATGGCAGCTAACTTGTCACTTCTTTGAGAATAGGCTATAGTAAGAAGCACAATCTAGGAAATGTATTCCATATTTTATGGATAAGTGGTTATCAGCCACGATGCAGCAGGAAGAACAGCCTTGGCTCAGTAGAACCTGCCGGGTAAGCCCGTAAATAGCTGCAAGCAAGTGCTTTTGAGATCACCTCAAAGGAATTCGGATGGTACCTCCGCGTTAGTGGATCCGGAATCCAATGGGTGGTTTTTTATTTTTGAAGAAGGAGAAAGTATGAAGTTCAAAAATAGTACACGCAGGAATGCTACAGAGTACGAGAAGGATCTTGCGAGGCGCTGGAAGAATAATAAAACCTTTGAGAAATCAATTGATCGAAGACCAGCCAGTAAGCAGTGGGTTTTTTATGACGGGCCTCCATTCCTAACGGGTACCCCACATCATGGGCACTTGCTCGTCTCAACCGTTAAGGACGCCATGGGGCGCTTCCATACCATGAAGGGCCAACGCGTGGAGAGGCGGTGGGGCTGGGATTGTCATGGTTTACCAGCTGAAGTCTACGTAGAAAAACAACTTGGTATTAAGAGTAAAAAGGAGATTGGCACTACTATTAGCATCAGCGAATATGTGCATAAATGTCGAGATGCAATGGTACGCACCGGTACGGAATGGGAGGATACCATTGAACGGCTTGGTCGCTGGGTTGAATTTGAAGGCGCGTATAAAACCATGGATTCAGAGTACATGGAGTCCGTGTGGTGGGCTTTTAAAGAGCTATACGATAAGGGCAAGATCTATGAAGGTGAGAAGGTTCTCATTTACTGTACTAAGGATGCTACCCCCATAAGTAAAAGCGAAGTGGCGATGGAAAACAGCTACCAGCTTGATACCGACCCAAGCGTTTTTGTGTACTTTAAGCTTGATGAATCCGATGAGTATCTTCTAGCTTGGACGACAACGCCATGGACGCTTCCAGCAAATGTTGCCGTTGCGGTGCATGAGGATATGGAATATTCGCTTGTCAAGTATGAGGGTAAGAAGTTTTTTGTAGCGAGTGATGCAGTCAGTCGCGTTATGCAGAACGAGAAACACCAGCCGTTAGAATACGAGATATTGAAACAGTTGCGGGGGAAAGAATTGGTCGGAAAACGGTATGAGCCGTTGTTTGAAAATCGCGGCCCGAACGCTCATCGTGTTTTACATGCAGCTTTTGTGACTGGCGAAGAAGGGACCGGCATTGTACATGAGGCACCAGCTTACGGTGAAGACGACTACGAACTTGCTAAGAATGAAAATGTACCTCTAGTTTCACTTGTGGATGCAGATGGTAATTATACCGAGGGCCGGTGGCAGGGGCAGAACATCTGGGAGGCTAATAAGATAATTGCAAAGACATTGGTAGAAGAAGGGCGGGCACTCAAAGTAGAATACGTGACGCACGAATATCCACATTGTCACCGTTGTGGCGGCAAACTAATGTATCGCGCTCATCCGAGCTGGTTTATGGATATTCAGAGCCAGAAACAGGAAATGTTGGCTGCTAATGATGGCACACATTGGGTACCTGACAATTTACGTACTGGTCGCTTCCATAACGTTATTGAGCAGGCGCCGGACTGGAATTTGAGCCGCGACCGTTATTGGGCGACGCCAATTCCAGTGTGGAAGGGAGTGCGCACCGATGGCACAGAAGTTGTTAAAGTGTTTGGTGGCTACGAAGAGTTTGAGCAGTTTACGGGTAAGCGGCTCGAAGATTATCATTTGCCTGAAGTCATGAATATTACGTTTGAACTTGATGGCACTGAAATGCGGCATATTGGCAAAGTGCTGGACTGTTGGTTTGAGAGTGGTAGTATGCCGTTTGCTCAATTCCATTACCCATTCGAGAACAAGGCTAAATTTGAAAGCATGTACCCAGCCGACTTTATAATTGAAGCTATCGATCAGACACGTGGTTGGTTCTATAGCCTCATGGCGGTTAACGTGGGACTTTTTGGTAAGGCTCCGTGGAAGAACCTAATCTGTACGGGTTTCATTAATGCAGCTGACGGTAAAAAAATGAGTAAGAAACTCAAGAATTACACCGACCCGATGGAGCTTATGGATAAGTTCTCGGCTGACAGTTTCCGCTTTCTCATGCTATCCAGCCCGCTCACAAATGGTGAGAATTTCGCACTTGCAGATAAAGACGTTGGTGATGTAGCCCGTAAGCTTAATATGATCTGGAATATGTATGATTTCTTTACTATGTATGCTGAAGTTGACGGTTGGGAGTTTGATGGCAAGTTGGTTGACCCATTGGACAAGCTGACAAATCCATTAGATATATGGGTTGTTTCAAGGCTGCATCAACTTGTTGCCGAGGTGGAAGAACGCGTTGAGGCTTACGACTTGCAGGGTGCACTTCGACCAATCTTGCCGTTTGTTGATGATGCAAGTAATTGGTACGTGCGCCGAAGCCGTCGTCGGTTCTGGAAGAGCGACAATGATACTGACAAAAATGATGCCTACAAGACCCTTCATTACGTGCTGACTCGTTTATCGTATGTGCTAGCGCCGTTTGCCCCTTTTATGGCTGATGAGCTTTACCAAAACATGACTGGTGATACCGAGTCAATCCATCTCAAGGATTGGTTGGTGGCAGGGAGGATAAACGAAGAAGTCATGAACGATATGGAGAGGGTACGTGATTACGTGAACCAGGGTTTAAGCCTGCGTGCCAAGGCGAGCCTGAGGGTGCGCCAGCCACTTGCTAGTGTATCTGTGCCAACTTTGGAAGGCGAGTTTGATTTTGTGCCGATTCTGGTTGATGAATTAAATGTAAAGGCCGTAAAACATGCTAAAGAAGTAGCAATTGACACAAAGCTCACGCCGGCACTAAGACGAGAAGGTTTGATGCGGGAAATAATCCGGCATATTCAGACTCTTCGAAAGGAGTTCGGGCTTGAGGTGAGCGATCGGATCAAACTTTCCATAACCTCAGATAGCCCAGAGGTCATCAAAGTTATTGTCGAACATAAAGACACGATCTACAAAGAAGTCTTGGCCGTAGGCGACTTCGCCAAGACTGACATGTCCTATAGCAAGACTTTGGATGTCGATGGTCATGAGCTGAACGCTTCTATACAGAAAGCATAACTCCAAAAGGTTCTACCTACCAGACATTCCATATTGATTTTCCGCATTCCGTTCTGCTGTAAAGATACCAAATCCATCAGCCGTTGCGGGTGCGTCTGCGTTAGCAAACCGTGTAGCTTGAGATTCTCCTTGAGTTGGAATCTTTATGGCCCAATCGCGGAAATGAACCCGAACACACAGGAAAGAGACAATGTCGGTACAACGCTCCAGTACTAGGCTACCTGCCGTCGCCAGATTCGTTCGGGAATACCGAGTTCAGCTTGGGGTTGTTTGCCAAGGAGCCAAGCAACGAAGTGTTTCAGTACGAGCCGATGGCAGAGACCGACTTCTCACCTGGGTATTCGTGTTGCCACAAGTCGAACATCGTCAACGTTGGGTGCCAACTTTAGTTCTACCCCGCTTTTGCAGGCGCTGCAGTGCCTAAATTCTAGTTGTTTCATGCATAAGTAATGTACTGACGACGTTACTTATTGCCTATTAGCAGGGAGAATTCAGACTAAAGATGGCCGGTAAGCCGAATTTTGCGGACACTTTACAGATAAGTGCGTATCTGGTACTATCTATTGGTAGCTAAAAATCCTAGGAAGTGATTATGAAGAAAGCAGTTATTTCGACTGGTGGTAAGCAATACCTTGTCAGCGAAGGTGAGACGTTTAATGTCGAGCTGCTCAAAGGGGTAGAAAAAACTGCTAACTTTGAGCCACTTCTCGTGCTTGACGGTAATAAAGTTTCTGTCGGTCTCCCAACGGTCAAGGGTGTTACAATCACCGCAGAGGTCGTTGCGGCAGATGTTCAGGCGGATAAGGTAACGGCAATCCGATACAAGGCTAAGAAGCGCGTTCACAAGGTACACGGCCACCGTCAGCACCAGACAACCCTAAAGATTGTATCGATTAGTTGATTTGATCGATGTATTATTATATAAAATCCGATACACTGTATCGGATTTTTAGCCTGGGGCAAGTTTGGCGTCTAAAAGTAAAATTGTCTGTGCATAACTTATATGTTTAATTTTCATCATTGCGTATTAAACAAC
>CAYVOS010000005.1:0-20036 GCA_964453515.1 uncultured Candidatus Saccharibacteria bacterium
AATGGTACGAGGAATATTTTAGGCTAGTTTGGGGTTTTGCGTAAGTCGAGTTTATCCCTCTCGTACTTCGGCTTGCGATAAAATTATCAAGTGCTTGCTGGCTAATGCGGTAACCTTTACCTAATTTGAGTGCCTCTAAGTCACCCTTTTTTATGTAGTTAAGGACGCTCTGCCAGTGAACCTTTAGCAAATCTGCTACTTCTTGTACTGTGTAAAATCTATCGTTTGCCATTACTTTAATATTATAAGCTTTTATAAGTAAACATCAATGACTATTTTTTCATCTTGTTGCTCCTTTCGTTAAAAAACTTATCAAAAAGAAACCGAAATACATCATCAACAGCCCGTTTATCCTCGGTATTTACTTGCTGGTAGACCAGTTCTGGTGGTACGGGCTTGCGTGGCATATTAAATAGCTCCCCGCTCATCAAGGTTGTTCTCAATCATTCCTTTGTAGCGGCTGCTGCGATACTTAATTCGTAGGCAGTGGCGGCAGGCGACAATAGGACTTTGACAGTACAGTTTAGCTACTCGGCTGCCACAAGAGGGGCAAACGAACCAGTAACGGTGACCACCGTGACCAGTAATGGACTGGGAAAGGGTGACTTGGACATCACCAACACTTATCGGGTTGTCTTGCAGGCTCTGCTCAAACTGGGTGCGCAACGCTTTAACCACCTCATCAACGCTGAGTGAAGTAACAAGGTCGTTCACAGAAAAATTTCCGCAATCGTTACGCTTCATTGGTTTGTCCTTTAGGTTTTTGGTCAGGTGTAGCGTTAATTTCTTGGTGCTGGGCGACAAAGGCAGTGTTGGCCTTGAAGGTCACGCTAACACTGGGTTGCTTGAAGCTTTTCAAGGTGGATAGGGCAGTTAGATACTGACGGTTAGCACGGTCTAGTTCCGTGCTGGTAATGGACATATACTTATTGATCTGGGGAGTAGTTGTGCCACGGCTATAAATGTCGTTCAGTGCTTCGGAATAACGCAAGACACGAATGTAGGCGTTAGCTACCATTTCAGCCAGCGTTTTTTCTGCTGCTGTCACGCAGTGGTATTCATCAATAAGTTGCTCCGCTACGGCTATAGCAAGCGGCGCAAGCTTGTCTGTGGTTGTGTCTGCCAGTCTAGCGTGGCTATCTAGCGATACACTTGATAATGCCATAGCGAAGGCTTTTGATAGCTCAGGGCTTACATTTTTCTTATCTTCTGCATTGTGTTTGGCAATTTCCTTTGCAAACTTTTTAAGCACAGTTGTGGGGTCAGCCTCAGGGCGTGCGTCTTGTATTACTTTCTTAGCTTCGTCAATAGGTATTGCATTGGTGAGCTTGTTATTGGCAGGGTTATTGGGATTGCTCATAGTTGCCCCTCGCTGGTAGACCCACCACGCTCGCCACTATATTGTTCTGGTTCTAGTAGCTGGGGAAATATCAATTTGTTGCGTTTGTCGTTCGGGTCTTTCTCTTGGGTGATAAGCCCAGCAGCTTCCAGCATTGGCAGTATCTGGCGGCGTAAAATATCATCATTCGGCAGGCGGTTTTCCAGCTCGTAGTGGCGGTGAATAATTTCCTTACGGCTTACGCCCAAGTCGCCAGTCATTGATACAAAGGCTTCGTCACGTCCAGCGTTCTTATCAAGGTAAATAGGCACAATGTACTTCTTGTAGAAGTCGTAAATATAGGGCGGCAGGTTTAACTCTTGGCTCTCGTTTATCTTTTGCCAAATCTTGAAGCCTTGGTCAATATCTGACTGAGTTGCTGTTACATAGCCGCTATCATCTCGCCGAAACCAGACGTTTAACAAGGCAATACACTTTATCAAGGACATCAAGTGGCTCACGTCACGTTGGTGGCGGGGCTTGGTTGATTTGACGTGGCTTAAGAAGCGCCGTTCAATGCTGGCGGGGTCTGGCACAATAATGTCTTCCACGTGTTCTTGCTTAATGGCCAGCACTCGGTCTTTAAGCTGTTGCCGTTCAGGGTTAGCTTCAATCGTGGCTAAGAATTTGGCTTTATCGGCATTACGCAGGGTTGCCATATGTACGCCTTCTTGCAATTTTTGAATGCTGGTTTCAGGGCTAAGCAGAATGGCACGGGTAGCTTCCTGTTCGTCTAGCCGCATACCAGCCGAACAAAAAATTGTTGCAGCATAGCCACGTATTACAATGTTCTTCGCACGGTTAGAACCTTTCTGGTTCTTATCTGTTATTTTGTATGAAATTTCTTTTTTGTCGTGTGATAGCACAGGCCGTAAATTTTCTTGTAGCTTAGGATTTGGCTGCTCTAAAAAGACTAAAATCTTGCGCTCAAGGTCAACCACATAGCAGTTACGAGTTTTATCGTAGGTGGCGTTGTCGTGGAAAAAGGCTGTGGGTGAAGCACCACCGAATTCCCGTACATCAGCGTCAGGAAAATACTGGGCAACTTGGGTTGGTATATACGTTTTGCCAGTAGATGACGGTGCGTTAAAGCTGACGTTGAGCTGACAGTCGCCAGTATAGGCCGATAGTATACACAGGAAGCTAACAACCTTGTTCTCGTGGTCGTGTTTAATTGTGCTGTCAAGCACTGAACCCAGCCCAGTAGTGTCCATTTCTCGGAAATCACTAATATCTATAGGCTTCGGCCCCGTGCGTAATGTGGCGTACTTATCAAATAAGTCGCTGGGGTCAGTGTCCTCTAACTTAAAGTAGTCAGTAATGTCACCGTGTTCACCAACTTCGCTAGGTAGTACGATCTGCAACACGGAAGTAGCGGGAAGTGTTTCGCCAAGCTTAGCGATAAGCTCATCTGCACCTTGCTGGCCAGCTTCATCATTGTCATAACAGACGTACAAGTGTCGCACAAAGCTTAGTTGGTCAATCCACTCGTCCTTAAACGTGCGTGCACCAGCAGTAGAAGTAATGGCTGGAATACCGTAGGCTCGCAGTACCAAGCAGTCAAATTCACCCTCACAGATGATGAGCTGGTCTGGTTTGTCTTTGAGCGCCTCAATGTTAAAGAGGGCTGCCTCGCCGCCACTGCTCATATATTTTGGGCTATCAGCCTGTACAAACGGGTCGTGCCGCAACTTCATAAATAGTACGTTGCCGTTCAAGTCACGGACGGGTATGGTGACCCAGCTCTTGCCATAAAACTCGCCGTAGCCCAACTCGTAGTCGTCAATATCTTCGTCCAGTAGCAGGCGGTCATTTTTAAGCCACTCACGAATGTTAAGCGGTAGCTGCTCGTGGTACTTTTTAGCCTGTTTTAGGGCGTTTGTGCGGGTTTCTCTGGGCTTCTGCGGTTTAGGGTCGTCAGCAACGCCAAGCGCCTCACGCAGGCTCTTAATACCACCTTTTTCGCCGCACTTGTGGCAGAAGTATTGGCCTGTGGCAGCGTTTATGTAAAGGTGCGCTTCGTTACCACGGCTGTCGCTATCGCAGTCGTTAAATATGCAGTGGACTATTAGCTCACCGCCGTGTTCTCGGTACTCAACGTTGCTAGTAGCTAGTAAATCTTTAATATTTAGGGTTGGTGCTATTTTCATTTTGTATTCCATACAATCGTGTTTTCAAATTCTTGCTCTCGGCCTGATATTGCTTAGCGTCAACTTGCAGTTTGCCGTTCCAGTAGTCTTGTGCCGCCTGTTCAATAGTGGGTGTTATCACGAAGTGAAAAATAACTCGGCGGCTATTCTCCTTCGGGTGCATAAAAATGATTTCGTAGCCCTTGCTTAGCAGTGCTGCGGCCAAACCAAAATCCTCGGTGTCAAAGGAACTAGTGCCTTCGCCGTCTTTTCTTATTACAATGCTCATCTTTTTTACCTTTCCGAGCATTAAAAATGCCCGCTTATTTGATTGCGGGCTAAGTTTATATGGCTGTTCTGACGTAACTATAAGTCAGATATTTTTCAGATTTTTGTTAGGCTGTAGCCTGTCTTGGCCTTTGTTTTAATTTGCACATCTGCACCGTTTTGCTCCAAGTTTTTGCGCAGGTTCTTTACAGTAGTGTAGATACTTGGCATTAAGTCAGCCGCTAATTTGCTATCAAGCTTACCGCTCTCGTACTCGCTGTCAAAGTAAGTATCCCTAAGGTTGTCGTTGGTGACAGTTCTTGGGTATTCGCTCATCAACAAAGTCAAAACTGTTAGCTCCTTTGGCGTTAGCGGCAGTTCGTGGCTATCACATTCAACAGCATTATTATGTAGAGTGAGGTTGCCAACTTTGAGCAAGTCATCTGGCTCACTCGGCTCTAATTCCTTGGCGAACTCTGGCTCAAAGGGTGCAATGGTTGCTGCAAAGTCGCTAATAACTCGGTTAAAGTGAACCCTGACATAGACAGGCATTTGCGGGTAGGCAACACCTGACGCTTTGTCTATTTTGACGGCCTGCACGTTAATAACTTTTTCAAATACCAACGCAAAAAGGGTACTAAACAAGCGTGAGTTATCAGTTGTGGCTTTGCTGGCTTCGTAGAGCCGAAGTGTCATTGGGTTACCAAAGTGCTTCATCTCGTTTTGTATGCGCCACAAAATATAAGCCTTCTGTTTGGTGTATGACCACAGCTCCTTAGCTTCGCCCGTACTCAAGGCACTACTCATAAAATCTGCTAAATAACTGGTAAGCTTTCTGCGTATCGCTTGGCTGTCGTTTACTTTGACATTGACCTTTAGCCCACGGCCTTCAATAATTTTCTCTGTTGTGCCAAGACCGAACCCCCGATCTGCGGCCAACTCTCTTAGGGTGGTGTACGGTTTGTGAGTAATTTTTATCCCTTTGCTCTTGCGTACGTCCATTCTTGGGAGAAAATTGTCGTTTATGAACTCAAGGTCAAGCAGCTCTATGTTTATAAGTTTCGTGTCCTCTAGCTCAAACAAGCAGTCAAGCGAACCATAAAGTAAGCGAGAGGTGTTAAGTATATCGTTAATAGCTTGCCCAATTTCGTCAGTGGCCAGTTCTGTATAACCGCCAAGTAGGGCATAAATAAGTACCGTACGTTCGTCCCAGTAGGGTTTCATATTCATTTTCATAGCAATATGGTGACTATTATGGGGTATAACAGGGAACTAATAAAGTAACTGTATATATGGGGGAGTACTGTGGGGTCAAGAATTCTAATTAAATAATTGGCTTACCTACCACTCGCCCCACTATATATTTGTATAAAGCAGTAAACCTACTACGCATTACTATTGCAATTTAATAAAACTTATGCTATTATGTTCTCTGTTAAGTACTAAAATAAACATATGGCAGAAACAGCACCTAAATCACCAGAACTAATTCAAGCGCAAATTGCTACATTTGCGGCTGAGCGTGTTGAACATTACCAAGATAGTGGTCATATCTTTAATAACCTCGGTAGTTTAGCTATTGAAGGTGTTGGTGACGTGGCACGAGTAACCACGTCTGCCGAATATCATAAAGGTGAAGACGGAAGCAATAACTTGAGAGTGCCAGAAGGCACAGAGAGAACCGTAGCTACAGGTGCTGAATACACCGACTTTTTACGCTCAGTCGGTGGTTCACGCTACGAAGCAATAAAGGGTCGTGCTGATATGCTGGAAGCTTATAGCCGCTTTGAGCCTATAATTGGTCGGCTTCGGACTGAATTAGCTGACCCAGCAACTCGCAAGCAACACCCAAACTTTTTAGGCAATGGCTCTAATGCAACAGTCTTTTCAGTTGAAGAAGGTGATAAAAAATATGCCGTCCGTGTTCCAAACGGCAATGGTATTAGCCCAGCGGCAATTGATAGTCATCTTGCTGGTGCTGTGCTTGGTAACGGCGTGCCGCACCTTGAACAGATAGTAGCTGCTTCCTATAAAGACGGCGTAACAGTCGCAGAAGTAATGCCAGGCAAAGAAGTAGGTGGCCTAACTGTTGATGATATTAGTAAGATCAGTGATGAGCAATTAGGCACATTAGTTGATACTCTAGCAGAAGTCAGTAAAAGGGGTATTGAAATTGACCCTAAGCCTTCAAATATATTTTATGACCCTGAAGCTGGCTACGGTATAGTTGACTACCACTCATCAAAGGTAGCGGGCAAGTCTTCAGCAGACCAAGAATTCGGCACTATAGTGGGCTGGATGGCTACCGCTATTGATAACACTGGTTTTTATGGGCAGCCCTACAAATCAGAAAAGACCACTGAAGATTTCGCACACGACCTAGAATTTAAGCGAGCCAATCTTGGAGTGCTAGAACGCTATCGTAGCGTGGTTGAAACTAAACTAAGTGGCGAAGAACAACAGACAGCATTGGCCGAAATTGACAAACATATAGCCAGTAGTAATGAAGCCATTGATAATTACTCAAACCCCCAATGGGTTGCTGAGCGTATTGCACAAGACCAAGAGTGGAAGCGTCAGAGGGAAGAACAGGCTAAAAAGCCAGCGACAGACGGCTGGATAACATTGGACACGGTGTAGGTAGGAATATGGCTGAAAGCTTAACACCTTCTGCTGGCAACACCGTACAGCCACCTACATACCGTGGTGATGAAGTTGGGGCATTAAAAGAATTAGCTCCCGAACAGCGACACATACTTGACTTGCAACTGGCAGACCACGCTCGCTTGAATGAAGTTGAACTACAAAGTGAACTGCGTGATAGATTTGCTGCGGGCGACACGACTTTGCCTGCTGGCACTTTACTCCACGGCACAAGATACTCTCCCGAAGCGGTAGCAAGCATAGCCGCTCACGGTGTTATGAGTGGCGAGCTGTTTGGCGTAGTTGAAGACGCCGAAACGCATTATTGTGCTGACTTTTTTAGAACCGAAGAAGAAACTACAGTGGCTGACTATAGCCAGAAGATTGGTGAAATTGAGCCAACTACAGGGCTAGTGAGGCAACGGCGTATGGAAGGTAACTACTTGCCGAACTCTAAAACCCGTGATGAGCGAATGGGAATTATTGTTGATACAACCATTCCCGAAGTGCAGACGTTACTTGAAGCTGACGCCTACCGTGCTGGCACTGATGAACTCTTTGCAGGCATTATCAATCATCTACCAATAGATAAGAATAGCCCAAAGGCTGAAAGAGTAGCCGCCATACTTGGTGGTGTACCAAAAGGTGCGATAGCTGGTATTGTGGTTAGCCCTAAACTTGCTGAAAACCCTGAGCATATGGCCGACATAGTTGGGGCTTTTGGTGGTAACTTACCTATAATGGGTGTTGGCGGTGAACTTATTACCCAAGCCCAATAATTATGGAAAGATATAACCCCACACCCGAACTAAAGATTGGCTTTGAATACCCAAGTGTTGACGACCCCGTACTTGCCGAGCTACGAGACATTGCCAAAGTTGAACTTGATCGTAGTGACAACGAATTGGTCAAAGCTAGAGCAGTTATTGGCTATGCGCACAGCTTATTTACGCATAATGGCGACAACACGCCTTCATCATCTGACCCACTTACAATTGTTAAAGAGGCACAAGCTGGCAAGTCGTTTCGGTGCGTTGAGTATAGCCTATTGGCTACGGCCTTGCTGTGGGCGCACGATATTCCAGCCCGTATAGTTGGTCTTAAAACTAGTGATGTTGAAACCCGTGAATATGGTGCAGGGCACGTTGTGATTGAGTTTTGGGACAGCGAGCTAAACAAATGGATAATGAGTGATGTTCAAGCTGGTATTATTCCAACCTATGACAACAAGCCTTTGTCGGCTGTTGAACTTGGGCAAAATATGCAGAAGCCTGCTCCGTTGTCATATCTGCCCGTGCAGGGTTCACGTTTTGGCACTGACAGCTCGTTTGCTGATATGCCAGCATACGAACAATGGGTAAAAGAGTACCTTTACTTCTTTGATACACCAGTGCACATAACCTTTGCTGATGTTGATAGGCGTGGAGAACAGATAGCAATGTTAGTGCCGTTGGGTGTAGCGTCCCCTAAAATGTTTCAAAATATGTTTGAAATGAACGCTATATATACGCATAGCGTAGCTGACTTTTACGCCGAGCCCACTTTAAGCAAATAGCTAGTTACCACTCACCACCAGTAGTAGTTTGCAGCTCTTTTATGTACTTTGGGGTGTAACCACGGGTTCTTTTATCTAGTGGGGGCATTGAGAAGGTCAGTTTGAATGGTATGGTTGCGTCTTGTGAATGCCAATGCTTAGCATTCAACCCAACCTGTTCTTGGTTATTAGGTTGTGTTGTGTCTTGTAGCTCGCTATGCTAAGCATGTAAGCCAACCCGTAATACTCAGTTTACTTTGGAAAAAGTCGGTGGATTTTCTCATAAAATAACGCGTTCCTATGTGGATATAACTTTAGCAATTATTTTGCGATCAGTAAAAAGCTTATACTCGTATAGATAGGGTGATCTTGGTTTATAATGGTCTGGCGTGAAGTGGCTACATTGCACGCTCCCAGGTGTACACTTGACGTTGGGAAGTTGATTCCGTATCATGCCATTAGATAGATAAAGATAAAAAATGCCAGAGCAACTACCAGAACAACCTGTTGGCGGCGAAGTGTTAGAGGCTCCGCCTGATGTGACGCCTACTGAAGGTCCAGGAATACCACAATTGGGTGGTAGCGTTGAGCTGCCAATATTGAGTTCTAGTGAAACGCCACAAGATGATGAGCCGGGGAGTGAACAAGATCAGGCTGCACGGTATACCGATATCGAACTGTTGGGCAAATCGTTTCGGGTACGGCGGGCAGTGCAGGTATCGGGTACGAAGGCCTTTAAAGCTTGGGAGGGTATGAAGGCAAAAATCCATAATGCCTTTGACACTCCCGGTAAAGCCATACGTCAATTTGCGTACAACCGCGCCAAAAACAGCTATGCTCGAAAGCAAGACCGGCAGCAGGCAGCCCAGAGCGCGCGATTATATCAGCGCCGCCAAGGTGCGGTAGACAGAGCGAAGGAGCGTCTGGGTCAGCGGGGTATAAGCCTGCAGAATCACGTTGGCCGCATGGAAGCTCGTACTCAGGCCGTGAGTGAACACGAGCAGCAGCGTCGCCAGGAGTTTGTTAATGAGCTAAAGGCACGTAAGGAAAAGTCATTAGCGAATAAAGCTATACGTGCACAGTTGCGTGCGGAAGGCGCCTCTCGTCGAGAAACCAGGACAATCATGTCGGAAATTCCTGCCGAGCATATCGGGAGAGTTGGCGAGGTCGCGATTGCCGCAGAGACGAGCCGGCGTGAATTTGCAAATACGCAGAGATTATACAAAAAAACTGCAAATCTCGAGCATCGAACTGGAGTTCGTGTCAATCGTACAGAAAGTCGTATGGGAGCTCTTGATGAGCAGGTAAGGGCCGCCGATGAGTCCGCAGTGAGAATTAATACGGATTACCTGCCGTTTGCCCGCAGTCGCGTAGAGACATTAGGAGCAGAACTTGATGAATTAGAAGATGGTAGTCCAGAACGTCAAACCTTGATAGCTGAGCTACAAAATGCTAAAGCTGAGGTGGCAGCCTTTGAAGCGCAGCTCGATTTTTGGCGAGAGACGGCTAAGTATTATCGCGGAAGATCTGAGAAAGCTGACAAACATCTAGGAGGTCTCTATGAAAGGCAAGAAGAGCTGGGTACGAAAATCGGATCCTTGACCGAGCAAGAAATCTCGCTCAGAGATAAGCATATGACACATTCTAAGCAGCTCGGCAAGGTAGTGAGGGCTGCATTAAATCCAAGTAAAACAGGGAAGGAAGACTAAATGGCATTACTTAGCAAAACATTGCTCAAGGAACTAGGCATAGAGCTCTCTGAGCAAGATTACGAATTGCTGTCAGAGCATTTTGATACTACCTTGCGTAACCGTGTCATCGAAGAAATAGTCGTTGAGCTTACGCCAGAACAAGCTCAGGAGCTAGCTACGCTTCAAAGCGCAAATGACGATCAATTACTGGCATGGCTCTCTGCGAATGTACCGAATTTTAGTGAGATTGTATCTGACGAGGTGGATATTCTCCTTGGCGAACTTGCCGAGAATAGTGAGGCATTCAATAGCGATCCTGCAAATCAGGAATTTTAAGTGACCGACAGAAAGTGGCAGCCTGTAGATGTCTGCCACCAACGGGAGTAGTTGTCTAAAGATTGAACGCATATTTTTTGGGCTATGGAAAAACAATTATCAAAGCGCTTGCGGTTTTTGATATACTCTTTATGAAATGTCTAGTGCCGATAACCCAACTAAATCTTCGGTAGTTACGAGTGATGCGAACGCAAACGTTCCAGGCGCTCATCGACCTCATTTTAAGAGTCGGCTTTTTTTAATCCTTGCTGTCGTGATCATTGTGTTTGCAGCAGCTGGTGGCGGATATTATGTCTGGCGCGCGCGCCAGCATAAGACACCGACAGCAGCTCTGGCGACGATGAGTCAATCAGCGCTCAATACCGCTGAAGAGCAAGCAAATAATGGTGATGCGAACGCCGCCTTGAGCACGCTTAATTCGGCGATTAAGAATACGACTGATAAGTCACAAAAAGCTGCGCTCTACATTCAGCAGGGCGCAACCTACACGGATGAGCAAAACTACTCAGCGGCACTTAATAGTTTCTTGCAAGCCGAACAAACGAACGGCTTGACCTATGGTCTTGCGCAAAGTATCGCCGAAGCGGCGCAAGCGTCAGGAAATAAGCAACTGGCGATTACGTACTACCAGAAAGCTATCGGCTTAATCCCGGCAAATGATTCGACAGGTGGACCTGAAAAGAACACGTTCCAGGCTTCGATCAATCAACTGGAGGGCAAATAATCCGTGAGAAAGTGGACCTTGCTGCTTTTACTCGTCACGGTCTGCATCATAGGATGTATTGGTAAAGTTGACGCAGCACAACCACCAGCACCCTACGGGTTGGCGTACTTTGAAGAGTATTTTCACCGTATACCGGGTCCACAATATGGTGACTTTGTGTTGCCACCGATTTATTCAGGTGGTTCATGCCCTTCAGGGTATACGGTGTGCGCGATTCCTAGTTATGTGAATTCGGCTAGCTCATTTGAAAATTTTATCATCAACGACGCGACGAGTGGCAGCGCATGGCAAAAGCTCGGTGCTTCGTTCATTATTGAAACTATGTTGCCACCGACGCAATCATCAGGGACAGAACCGGCTACTACGGCGGATATTACAAACTGGAAAACCGACGTAAGCGCTAATGCGTCATCATTAAGATTTCTCAAGAGTTTTACGTTTAACATTAACTCTTTTTGTCAGAACGCGTCGGGGTCGTCGAATTGTAATGCCAGTCCGACGGATGATGCGTTTTTCCCCGGTTCCGGTACTGCATCGACGATTGAGCTTTTAGATTCCAAGGGCAATGTCATTTACGCTGTTAAGTATGAGTGTGCTAACCCGGTTGGGTACAACTCTATGGGGCATCTGACAGGGAAGGCATATACCAACAGTGCCAAGAGTACCATCGCCTACAACAGTAAGGTCTACACGAACGTGACGGCATTCCCCGGCCAGACTGTCATATTTAGACATTATCTTTACAATACGGGTCCGGATGCTGATAAGGTAAGTTGGAAAACTCACGACGTGGAAACTGGCGCGGTTCTTGTCTCAGGCTCAACGACTGTTGGCAGTAATCAAACGATTCGGGTGAACTATGAGAATTTTACTGTGCCACTTAACGCAATTCCGGGCACTAAGTATTGTCGCTATATTTCATACAGCCCGAAGAATCAGAACGGGGGCAGTGGTACGGGGAACACGGTCTGCGTGACCGTGGGCTCAAATTTTAGCCTGACGCCGTCAGTGAATGTTAGCTCTTCGACCATAGATCCTGGGGGCACGCTCACTTTTACATACGTTGTATACAACGGAGGTACGACGTTTTCGACGCCGGTAAGCTGTACGCTGGTAGGAAACTTACGTGGCACTAATTACACGCCGCTGCCGCAGCAAGATGTGGCAAGAACCTCGGATCCTGGCTACAACTTCGGAACGGTTACCTGGATAAATAGATGTCCGCGGGTCTTTTCAGATAAGGTGACGGTTACGCTTGCAACAGAGACGTATACGGTTCCGACCACTACACCGATTGGTGACAGCGTCTGCCGATCGCTCGTACTCAACCCACGAGCGACCGGTAGTGGCCCGGTTACGAGCGCCGAGACCTGCTCACTGGTAGTCTATAAACCATTCGTATCTGTGGTTGGTGGTGATGTCGAAGCAGGTGCGCCGATGACCATCAACGGCAGTGACTGTACGACTGTTGGTCAGGATAGTACGGCGGGTTTCGTCAGCTGGAATCAAGAGAATGCAGCGTTCAACGGGGCAGGTGTGCAGTATGCGGCGATGGTCTTAAACTATCTGCAGGACTTTCCATCAGCACAGGGTTCTGGGCTCGCTCCGACCGGCCTATCGTTTGCTAATACGAGAAACATTTCCGGTACTGACCTGTATGGTGGAGGACTTGGCAGCGAGTCATGTGTGCCGGATTACTTTGGCCCAGCAGAAACGATGTCGCCGACGTACCGGGGTAACCATACGCTCGGTGTCGGAGATATGAATAAAACGGTTTACGTGAAAGGTGGTAACCTGACAATCGGCGGCAATACCCCAGTAGGTATTGATACCAATACGGTGCTATACGTCAGCGGAAATGTGTATATTAATGGAAATATTACCTTTAGCAACAGTTATCCGCGAGTGTCGGATATACCATCATTATCAATTATTGCAAGCGGTAACATATATATCGCGCCAAATGTGACTGAGCTTGACGGGCTATATGTCGCGGAACCTACCAGCGGAACGAGCGGGGGAAACATCTATACCTGTACAACCGCGCCATACGCGATTGCAGGACTAACGAATTCGATTAGTACGTACTTTACCACCTGCGATACGAAGCTTAACGTCTACGGTTCCTTTATTGCGAAGAAACTGTGGCTTCTGCGCACCAATGGTACCTTAAGTACTAACACACCGGCTGAGACCTTTCACTACGATCCTGAGATTTGGTTAGCTGAACCATCAAATGTCGTTGCGGGTCAAGGCAGTGCCGGGGCATATGATGCAATTACGAGTCTACCGCCAGTTCTATAGCGACTGTGCTGAAAATTAGACTTGTTATTGAGCCGCGTAATTCTTATGCTATAATCAAAGCAACATGAATCCGGTGAGGTCAATTTATCGGGTTCAAGAAGAGTGGGCATGATGAAACGCAGGATTAGACAAATCACCAATCGCGACGGAGCTACCACCGCATGAGTCTGTTGACAGGGGTATCCGATTTTTTTGGGCTGGATATCGGCACGACCGCTATCCGCTTGGTTGAGCTACGAGGCAGCGGACCTGCCAAGACGTTAGTTCGCTACGCGTATCTGCCTATTGATGCGCGTATTGTGTTGAGTGATTCAAAAACTGATCAGCAGAAAGTAGTCCAGGCAGTCAGCGACCTGCTAACCCAAGCACGAATGACCACGAAGAATGTTGCCGTCGGTATCCCGTCGCAGCGTGTCTTTACGACGTTGGCAGATTTCGATCGCTTGCCGTCGGGCGAGCTTGCGCAGGCAATTCGTTACCAGGCAGATTCGCTAATCCCGACGCCGCTGGCAGAGTCAAAGCTTGATTGGGCAGTCGTAGGTGATTCACCTAAAGACAAGACGAAGGCTGAAGTACTGCTTTCCAGCGTATCAAACTCCTTCATTGAGCAGCGTCTGGATGCGTTAGAATCTATTGGACTAAATGTCATTGCATTTGAGCCGGATAACCTAGCCATGACTCGGTCACTTTTGTCGCCCGACGCTACCACGCCGGAACTCGTGCTGGATATCGGTCAAAAGAGTACTGATTTAGTTATTGCCATGAACGGCGCACCGCGCTTAACTCGCGCTATCCCAACAGGCGACGAAGCAATCATCAGAGGTGCAGCGCAGAATCTTAACATCGACGACAAACGAGCAGAACAGTTCGTGTTTAAATTCGGCCTCAGTAAAGATAAACTCGAGGGCCAAATTTACCAGGCGATTATCGGGACCGTCGATATCCTTATGACGGAAATCGAAAAATCAATCAAGTTTTTCCAGGCGCGTTATACCGACACAAAAGTGGATCGGATGGTTGTTACCGGTGGTGCATCTGTACTGCCGGAATTTCCGCTCTATCTCGCTAACAAGTTTGGGGTAAATGTTGAAATTGGTAATGCTTGGCGGAACGTGGCGTTTGCACCAGATCGCCAGAGTGAGCTACTGGCAATTTCTAATCAGTTTGGGGTAGCCGTCGGTCTCGCGGAGCGCTCAGCATGATTCAGATCAACCTCCTGCCAGACGTAAAGATGCAATACCTCAAGGTACGCCGTACTCAGCGGTTGGTGATTAGTATCTCGACGCTGCTTATTGCCGCTTCATTGTTCGTTTTTATCTTGCTTATCGGTACGGTGGATGTATTCCAGAAGACTACATTAAGTGGCTTGAACAACAACATCACTACTTATGAGCATCAGCTGCAGAATACACCCAACCTGAATAGGATCCTTACGGTTCAGAACCAGCTGCAGGTGTTAACAAGCTTGCATAACAACAAACCGGCAGCTTCACGGCTCTTTAGTTTTTTGCAGCAGCTTACACCTTCGAGCGTCACGATTTCACAGTTTAATATCGACTACACACAAAACACAATGTCGATTACCGGGAATGCCGACAGCCTTGACACAGTTAATAGCTACACTGACACCTTGAAATTTACCACCTATAAGAATAACGGCACCTCGACTGATGCCTTTAATTCTGTCGTTTTATCGCAATTCAGCCGGAGCACGTCCGGCACGACGTACACCATTACTGCAAACTTTGATCCGAATATCTTTAATAGTGCGAATAACGTAACGCTGACGGTTCCCAGTATTATTAGTACCCGCTCTGTCCTTGAACAACCAACGAACTTGTTCTCGACCGGCCCGACAGCAAATAACGCGGGGGGTCAGTAGGGTATTATCATGGCAAAATTACAAATATCAACCAAACGAATACTGATCGATAAGACTAACAGTCGGATTGTTATTTATACCTCAATTGCGGCATTCATGGTTGTCTTTACGCTGGTAGCGTCAAAGACGCTCATTAGTCAGGCGATGTATCAGAATCGGGTCATTAGTGCTAAGCGGACAGCGGTATTGCAGTTAAAGACAGACATCGCCTCAACTTCCAATCTAGTGACGGCGTATAAAGCGTTCGTCAGCACGCCACAGAACGTAATTGGTGGTGATCCAAATGGTAACGGTCCGAAGGATGGCGACAACGGTAAGATTGTACTGGACGCGTTGCCAAGCAAGTACGACTTCCCGGCATTGGCTACGAGCCTTGAATCACTGCTTACTAGCCAGAATGTGCAAATCCAGAGTATTAGCGGAACCGACCAAGAAATTGCGCAGCAGAGTGATCAGTCTAGTAGCAATCCACAGCCGGTTGCGATGCCGTTTCAGATCTCCGTTTCGGGCGACTATCAGTCGATTCAGAATCTGATAGCCGCGTTTAATTCATCAATCAGACCATTCCAAATTCAGACAATTTTGATGTCAGGGAATGACAGCAATATGACTTTAACCATGACAGCGCAGACATTTTACCAACCAGAAAAAATATTTAGCGTCTCCAAGGAGGTAGTTAAATGAAACAGAAAGATGTAGCGATGATAATCGTAATTGCATTTGTTAGTGCAGTCATATCGCTGGTTGTTTCACGTTTTCTCTTTGCGGCTCCACAAAACCAGCAGCAGCTAGTGGAAGTAGTGCCGCAAATTTCCGCAAATTTCCCGATGCCTGATAGTCGCTACTTCAACAGTAATTCAATTGATCCGACGCAATTGATCCAGATCGGCAACAATAACAATACCAACCCGTTTAACGGTAGTGGCCAGGGGCAGTAGCCGGGAGGGCGGGCTATGAGCGTACTGTCCGCATCAACCCAAGAACAGGTAGAACAGACTCTTATTCACGACGGGCTGATCTCAAAGGCGAAAATTGACGACCTTAAAAAGAAGGCCGAAGATTCGCATTCGCCACTGTTGAGCCTGATTGTCTCCGATGGTGGTGTATCTGAAGAAGACCTGACTAAGGCGACGGCGCAAGTTGCAAAGGTGCCGTACGTCAACGTCACCAACACACACGTTGATCCGAAGGTGCTTGACCTGCTACCACAAGATCTCGCGGAGCGATACATGGCGGTACCGTTGGGCGAAATGCAACATCGATTGGTAGTCGCCATGTTGGATGCAGATAACATTCAAGCGGTCGACTTTCTGAGTAGTAAAGTCGGCAGACCGCTTAAGGTCTACGCCGCTAGTGAAGCTGGGATTCGTAGCGTCTTGAAGCAATACCAAGCTAATATCTCGAGCGACATGGTAGGCGAAATGAGTGAAATAGGCGTCGAAGCGCCAGGAGTTTCCAGCAAGAAAGACAAAGCCGGGGGCGAGCAAGCAGTTCCGGGTAACAAAAATATAAAGACTATCGTTCAGGATTCGCCAATCAGTAAGGCGCTCTCAACCATTCTGGATTTTGCTGCTCGGAACCGAGCGAGCGACGTACACATCGAGCCGATGCAAGACGGATTGAAGATTCGTTGTCGTATCGATGGGGTGCTCCGAGAAGTCATGAAATTGCCGAAGAGTACTGAGCCGCCATTAATCTCGCGTATTAAAATCCTTGCAAATCTCAAGATTGATGAACACCGCATCCCGCAAGATGGTGAATTCAGCATCCAGACCGGCGGTAGATCGGTTGACCTTCGTATTGCCATCTCACCCGTGGTGTGGGGTGAACAGGTTGTTATCCGGTTATTGGATAAGAGCGGGACGACATTGAAGCTCGAAGACATGGGTTACCGGGGTCGCGCGCTGCGCGCGATACGAAAAGGGTTACAGCGCAGCAACGGCATGATCCTTACCTCTGGGCCTACAGGTTCCGGTAAGTCAACCAGCTTGTATGCGCTCTTACAGGAGATTAAGGATGACGCGATCAACATCGTGACTCTTGAGGATCCTGTTGAGTACAAGATGGAAGGAATAAATCAGATACAAGTTAATGCCGAAGTTGGTTTGACGTTTTCTGCAGGCCTACGCTCAATCTTGCGTCAAGACCCTGATGTAGTTATGGTCGGGGAGGTTCGTGATCAGGAAACGGCTGAGTTGGCAGTGCAGGCCAGTTTGACGGGGCACTTGGTATTTAGCACGTTGCACACCAACTCGGCCGCCGGAATCTTACCTCGTTTACTTGACATGAATATTGAGCCGTTTCTAATCGCGAGTACCGTGCACGTCGTAATCGGTCAGCGTTTAGTCCGGCGCGTTGGTAAAGAAAAAGAACTGTATCAGTCGGACGTAACAGAGACTGCATCAATCAAAGAAACCATCGGACACTTGCTGCCAGCCAGCGAAGCCGAGCGCCAAAAAGTTGCGAATGATCTGGGTTATAAAACCTTGCCACTTCGTACCGATAAAGCTTATACTTTAGTCAAGGGCAAAGACACTCCTGAGACTCCCGGTGGGTACAAGGGTCGCCTGGGCGTATACGAGGTTTTTGGCGTTAGCCAAGAAATTCAGGAACTAATACTTAAACGAGCGACAAGTAGTGAAATTGAGAAGAAAGCACAAGAGCAGGGGATGGTAACGATGCGCGAGGACGGGTATCTGAAAGCGCTGGCCGGCGAGACAACGCTAGCCGAAGTTAACCGCGTTGCATCAGCAGATAGCGCATAAAGGAGAAAGTGGGTGAAAAGTATGCAAGGGCAACCGAGAATAGAAATACTGCTAGAAGAGGTCGTCAAGAAAAAAGGATCTGACCTTCACTTGCAGGTTGGCCTGCCTCCAATGTTGCGTATTGATGGCGCTCTTGTACCGGTAACTGGTGCCGAAGCGTTGACCGACGAGTCGGTCGAGACGTTGATTTTTGCTATTTTGGATGAAGATCAGAAACAGATATTATTAAAAGATAAAGAATTCGATTTCAGTTTTGCATTCGGCGATCTTGGTCGATTTCGTGTCAATGCTTTTCATGAACGCGGTAATTTGGCTGCTGCGATGCGTCTCATCCCAAATGAGATCTTAACAATTGAGCAGCTTGGTTTACCACAGATTGTGAATAAGTTTGCGGATTACCCTCGCGGACTCGTGCTTGTGACTGGGCCTACGGGTTCTGGCAAGTCAACGACGCTTGCTGCAATGTTGCATAAGATTAATCAAGAACGCGCCGAACACATTATTACGATCGAAGACCCGATTGAATACACGCACCGATCAAAGAAGTCGGTTATCGTGCAGCGAGAAGTTCACTACGATACATACAGCTTTAGCGCGGCACTACGCTCGGCACTTCGTGAAGACCCGGATGTAGTACTGGTTGGTGAGATGCGTGACCTTGAAACGATCGCCTCGGCCATTACCATTGCTGAAACCGGTCACTTAGTGCTAGCAACCTTGCACACCAATAGTGCTGCTCAGAGTATTGACCGTATGATTGACGTATTCCCGCCACACCAGCAGCCGCAGATCCGTTCACAGCTCTCTAACATTTTAATGGCAATCTGTTCACAGCGGTTAGTGCCGACAATCGGTGGCGGCCGAATGGCAGCAGCTGAAATATTAGTTGCTACGCCGGCAGTCCGTAACATTATCCGGGAAGGTAAGACGCACCAACTCGAAGCAGTCATTCAGACCGGTGCCGAATTTGGTATGCAGTCGATGGACAAGACGCTCGTCAGCATGATTCACAATGGTACGATTACCTATGACGAAGCTCGTAATGTTGCAGTCGACATCGAAGAGCTAGACAGATTGATGAGAGGTTAAAGGCTATAAACAATGTTAACTTACAAGTACATAGCAAGGGACCCGGCAACCGGTCAGCGCACCAGAGCTGAAGTACAGGCAGAGAATGAGCAATCTGCGGCCCAGCTGATCCATAAAGAGGGATTGGTACCGATTGAGATAACGCTTGGAGGCGGTACTGCCAGTATCCTGGGAAAATTACACCGTGTTGGTGCGAAGGACAAAGTCCTTTTTTCAAGGCAGCTCTCAACGTTAATTAACGCAGGCCTGCCGCTAGTACAGTCGCTACGTAGCGTCGCCGACCAGACAGCAAACAATAGGTTTCGAGTTGTCATAAACCAAATTATCGGTGATGTGGAAGGCGGCTCGGCTTTGTCAGTGGCGATGGCAAAGCATCCCGATGTATTCAACCAGGTGTACCTCAGCCTGATTGCTGCCGGTGAGACATCCGGTACGCTTGACAAAGCGCTTGAGCGTCTGGCTATCCAGCAGGAGAAAGACGCCGACCTTGCAAGCAAGGTAAAGGGCGCAATGATTTACCCGATCATTGTATTGCTCGTAATGCTTGCGGTCGTTGGCTTTATGATCGTTAAAGTTTTGCCGCAAGTGAAGGTACTCTACCAGGGGCTTCCAGGCGCGAACTTGCCGCTTATCACCAGAGTATTACTAGGTATCTCGGACTTTATTATTCATGAATGGTGGATCGTTCTAATAGTCCTCATTGTGCTAACGATATTTGGTACCCGCTGGTCACGAACCGCCAGTGGCAGGTCATTTTATGATACGTTTAAAATGAGAATGCCACCGTTCGGTCCTTTATTCATGAAAATGTACATGGCGCGGTTTGCTCGTACTGGCACGACCCTAGTTGCCAGCGGTGTCCCGCTGCTGCAGGTGCTGCAGATTACCTCTGATGCGGTGAACAACGTCCATATTCAGGCTTCTATTCGTAAAGCCGCCGATAAGGTAAAAGGTGGTAAATCATTGTCCGATTCGTTAACAAATGACCCCAATTTCTTACCACTGGTCCCGAATATGATCCACATTGGTGAAGAGTCGGGTTCAATGGAAAAGATGCTTGAAAAAACAGCAGATTACTACGAGCGGGAAGTTGACGATCAAATTAAGGCTATCTCCACGATTATTGAACCGGTACTGATGGTAATTCTCGGTGTCGTAGCTTTTACGATCGTTGCAGCTGTGCTGCTGCCGATCTACGGCCTTGCCGGCCAGTCATTTATACAGGTTTAAGCTCATTTTTGTATTGCGCACGAAATTGTGCTTGATTTTTGAAATCCACTTGCGGTACCATGTT
>CAYVOS010000006.1:0-18345 GCA_964453515.1 uncultured Candidatus Saccharibacteria bacterium
ATTACGTCGCATTACCACGTTTTCCGAAGCTTGAACAGGACATTTGCCTGAAAGTTGCCGCAAATAACTCGTACGGCGATTTGTACAATTTAGTTCAAGAAAAAATACTCGAGTTAAAGCCGAAGCATTCACTTACCGTTGTTAGCCCGGTAGATATTTACCAGCGCGAAGACGACACCGCACATAAGCAGATTACCTTTAGGCTTAGTATTGCAAGCTACGAACGGACTCTCACTGACGCTGAGATTGCTAGCTTACTTGACCAGGTCGCCTTGGCAGCCCAAGAGAAGTTCAGCGCCGAGCGCATGTAATACCTGACATTTGTAATATTCAATACAACCAGTAATGCTTGGTTGCGTTATAACTAGTATCGTTGCTTAAGTTAGAGTTTGGTAGGCTGTCTATGTCTACACGCGTGAAGAACGCACAAATTCACTTAAAATGCACATTAACGACAGGTATGATTGTGATTTCACCGGATGAGCACCCCGAAAAGAGAGAGACGAGACTAGAGTGACTGGTCCGTCATGTAGGCTACATACTGCATGGCCGATGTCCGTCGCCGGTATCCTCCAAGGAACCCGCGGTCGTGAACTCTGCGGCACAGTTTTTCCAGAACACTGTGCTGTCAGGTGTTCCTCTAGCTCTCGTCTCTCTCGCCCTCCAATTTGTAATTGTGCGGTTGAGCACTTCATAAAGCTCCCCAATTACAAATCCATATGAAAATCTATACCATGCCTGTCCGTTCCCCAAAGCATATGATGACATGATTCTCTCATATTTTTTGTGGAACGGTACTTTGTAAATCGGTACAGAAAACATCATGCGAGATATCTGGTGTATTATCCGTTTCACTAATGAAATCTGGCGATATTATCTTGGTATTTCCGTATTTGCTATTTTAGTGGCGGCCATGAGCCAGCGATATTACACAGATTACCAACTTCATGCAAATGATTAGTAGTAGCTTCCTGCAGTTTACTCTTTACACAGTCTTTACGCTCGTTAACGTGCTCTACTACAGCTGACAGGCTGTAATTATGTTGTTTACATTGTGCCAATGTTTATTGGGTGAAAGATAAGAACAAGTAGTAAGTGGCAGAAAACGATTAATGAAAAGCAGGACATCGCCAGCGGACGATTTGCGGAGGCAGCTGAGCTCCAGGATTAAGTGCCGGTTGCCTTCGACCACGCCCCCAGGCGTAGATGCTTTTAACGCTGGCTTGGTACTGAGTGCTCGCTGCGCTCACACTCAGGCCCTCATCACAGATTTTACCGATGATTTCAGCCTTAAGCTCAGGATCGTACGGAATGCCTTTGGCCATGTGTGTTTCTTAGTGATTAAACCAACAAACGAGACCTTTCTAGAATAGACCAGTTGTTAATTATATTGAGAGCCTGAAATACCCTGCAAGGTGGCACAGTAGACGAAGTGGGATCTCCTGAAAAGTTGGCAAAAACAGGCGATATCTACTCCCAGTTGCTCAAACTATAGTAAGGGCGCACAGAGGCGAGCGAGAAGAAGCTCAAGACATATGAAATTACGGCTTGAGTCGCAGATTTTGTGTGTATAATAAAAACATGCGAAAAGCTGTGAGGGCCGTTGTTGTTAAAGACGATGCGTTATTGGTAATGCATCGTAATAAATTCGGCGAAGAATACTATACGCTTATAGGGGGCGGAATCGATGTCGGTGAGACGCCGGAACAGGCACTGATGCGTGAAGTACATGAAGAAACGAGTCTCTCTTTATCTAATTCTCGATTAGTGTATGTTGAGAAAGCTGGTGACCCATACGGGGATCAGTTTATATATCTTTGTAACTACGCGAGCGGTGCAGTAGCATTACCTGCGGAATCGACCGAAGCTAGAATACACGCTCTTGGCGCTAATTTATATGAACCAGTCTGGTTGCCAATTAAAAAATTAGCTGATGTATCGTTTGTATCAGAAGCTTTAAAGGGCGCATTAATCAAAGCGTTGGCACAAGGTTTTCCAAGTCAACCGCAAACAATTTAGAAACGCATCAAGGAGTTGCATAACATGAGTGAGACCACTACTAAGAAACGTGACCGAGTTATAGCACTCGTAATGGCTGTTTTGTTTTTTGCATTTGCATCAAGCCTAACAATTGTAATCATCTTTGAATCGCTAGCTTCGCATAACAAATCGTCAAGCACCGCTGCTAATAACGCTACTTCGACCGCGCAGTCATTAGTTGGTACGCCACTAAGTGGTTTTGTACCAACAAATAACGTACCCACACTGCAGTCGAAGGATATTAAGGTTGGTACCGGTGCAACTGCAAAAGCCGGGGATACGGTTACTGTAGATTATACTGGCGCCGTTTCGAGTACTGGGCTTATCTTCCAGACGACCCAGGGCAACCAGCCAGTTAGCTTGAGTTTGAATCAAGTTATCAAGGGATGGCAGCTTGGTATCCCAGGCATGAAAGTTGGTGGCACGAGACAGTTGCTGATCCCGGCAGATGAAGCATATGGCGCCAACCCACCATCCGGGTCTGGTATCCCTGCGAATGCACCGCTCGTATTCAACGTTACATTAGATAAAGTCGGCAATTAGTGGGGTAAAAAACACAATATATAGCGCACTTGACCATTACGCTAACGCTAGTTATACTAGAAGTCACGATAAAAAATGGTCATGAATAAACAAAAACGATCATATAAAAACGGAAAATCATTAGGAGGGATTTATGGTCAAAAATATTACTATCTTCACTACGACTACGTGCGCGTATTGCCCGATGGTCAAGAAATATCTTGGTGCCAAAGGTTTCGCATATGATGAAGTAAATCTTGACCAGAACCCCGAGCGACAAGCTGAGGCATTAGCAATAAGTGGAGCCATGACCGTGCCGGTTACGGTCGTTACCATGCATGATGACAGTCGTGAAGTCATCGTAGGCTACAACCTTGCGAAACTCGCACCGGCTGTCGGATAAAGGTTTTTAAGACAAAACAAAATCTGCCGGTCTAAGCTGAAGTGGTGACCGGTTTTTTGTTTTTCATTTACAGAACTATTAGAATGAGTGCAGACTATAAGAGGAAGGTTAGGGTGAAGTCATGAGTGACGGTAAAGTAAGAGACGTAGTTATCATTGGTGCCGGGCCGGCTGCTTTATCGGCTGCTATCTACACAACTCGGGAGGACATTGATACAGTATTGTTTGAACGAGGCGTGGTAGGAGGCCTAGCAGCGGTCACCGACCAAGTCGACAATTATCCTGGATTCCCAGATGGTATTACCGGTTTGGACTTAGCAGATAACCTGCGCAGACAAGCGGAACGTTTTGGAACAGAGATCGAGCTTGGGGAAGTTACCAAAATTACGGATGAGGGTAAAATGAAGCGGCTGGAAACGACCAGCGGTGACGTGCTAGCAAAGAGTGTTCTCATTACTACAGGCAGTGACTATAAGAAAGTCGGTGTACCTGGTGAGAAAGAATATTACGCACGCGGTGTGCACTACTGCGCGACTTGTGACGGTGCTTTTTATCGTGACAAAAAGATTGTGGTGGTCGGCGGCGGCAACTCAGCAGTACAGGAAGCGATGTTCCTGACTCGTTTTGCGAGTCATATTGATATGTTAGTCCGTGGCGATCATTTTCGGGCGAGCGACGTTTTACAGAAAGAGCTTGATGAAAAGCATAAAGAAAAGGTTACCGTTCACTTCAATACCACTACCGATGAAATTGTTGGTGAAGACGGCAAGGTTGTGAAGGTTATAGGTACTGATAAGACGACCGGTAAGAAAGTCGAATTTGAAACCGACGGTGTATTTATATTTGTCGGGCTACAGCCAAACACGCAATTCCTCGAGCATTCGGATATTGACCTTGATGCGATCGGCTTCGTTAAGACTGACAGTAACCTGCACACGAAAATGCCAGGTGTTTTTGCGGCTGGTGATGTTCGCAGTGGTGCAACCATGCAAATTGCTTCTGCGGTCGGTGAGGGCGCTACGGCGGCGCGGGATCGAGCGCTTCGTATACGCGAATACCTCGAAGGTCATCACCTCCCAACTGTCGAATAAATTTTAGTAACCGGGGTAGTAATCAAGTAATAACTGGCTGCGAGGAATTCCGGCAGCTAGTAAGCTGTTAAACATTGGTTCAATCAGTGACTGTGGACCCGCGAGATATATCAATTTGTTGTCTAGTGGGCCTATGAGTGCCAAGAGTTTGGAGGCATCCAAGCGATCAGTAAGGCCTTGCCAGTCACTATTTGGGCGCGTAACGATAGGTATGAAGTCTAAATCATATCGTCGCCATACTGCATTGAAGAAAAAATCCGAAGTTTGGCTGACGCTATGGATAAGTTGAATCGGTCGCTGTTCTTTTTTTTCCGTGAGCCACTTGACCATACTGACATAAGGCATCGTGCCCAGTCCTGCAGCTACAAATACCAGTGGGATAGTGGGATCTTTCGGGAGTACAAAGTCACCCATTGGTTCCTTTACCGTTAACTCAACACCTGGCTGTAAATCTTTCAGAACTTTTTTATAACTGCTCCCATTTTCAAAGAAATTGGTGGTGATCGAAAGCTGTTCTTCACTGGGTGAGCTACTGAGGCTGAACTCTCTCCAGTCACCGCGATTATCTACCGGACTGTGCGGAACATAGATTTCCACGAACTGGCCAGCATCAAAACGAACCTTACGTTCCGGTTTGAGCCAGTACGTATAAATAGTCGGTGTGATTTTCTCAATATGGGTTACAGTAGCCCGCATATGCTTCTTATTACTCTACCTTTATTATCATCAAGACGATATAAGTAGTAGGATTAATTTTCGCGCCTATATATTTGATAGATCCATCTCGCTAAAATAGACTGTGCAGGCTAAATGATCCCTGCATTCCTTACTTTGTCGCATAATCTCCTCATTACTAATTAGTGGCGTATTCGCCATGACTTGGACGACCTTTGGCGAAGACGCCAGATAGCTCAACATATTCGTCTAAGAACTCCCCAACTACTTCATTAACCTCATCTATAACCTCAGCATGCAGGCGATAGTCGTGCTCAGTGTGTAATTTGTGGAGCATCTTCGGCTCAGGGATCTTTGTAAAGACTACTTTCACCTCATCCGATTCGGTAAACTCGTCATTGTCGCCATAAAACAGCAGTTTCGGTTTCGTACACTGCTCTAAAATTGGCACTGAATTGTATTGAGCGGCATCTTGGAAATAGGCCATCGGCAAAAGGATCCTGCGTTGCTCCTTAGTGCGTGTCGTGCCGGGTGGTATGTCTCGAGGTTCAGCCTGCACACCAGCAGCCATTGCATCTTTGCTTGGTGGTGTCGCTGCACCGTATGATGCCATAACTGCAATAAAGCCAACTACTGCTGGGTTGGACGCGCCTGAGTGTATGGCGACCGTACCGCCACGACTATGACCAGCAAGTACTGTTGGCCGATTGCCAAAGTATTCAATTAGCTCATCTACAGCTTTGAGGTAGTTCGTGGTGCTGTAGATGTTGATATTGCCAGGGCTGTCCCAAGTACCGGGCGGGTCAAAGGATACTGCTAAGTAACCACGGCTCGCAAAAAAATCCACTAGGCTTGTCATGTGCGCATAGTCTTTGGTGTCGAGACGGCCAGGAAGGATGAGAGCGAGCTTGGGTGCTCTGTTGTCGCCTTTTATATTTGCTGCTAACTGGAATGTTTTAGTTTGGATGATAGTCATGGGGTCATTATACGCTAGCCTAAGCCCCGACAGCCACTTCACTGAGGTGGACCCATTATTCTAGGCAAGTATTGTCTACAATATCTTGATAGCTGTGAATAAGTTGTCAATGAGTTGCTTATCACTGAATCGGGCAAGCGCTTAGCGCAGTATCTCGTTGATGAGCACCGAAAAGAAATCGAAGTTCTTAACGGTTCATAGCAGTAATACATCTGCTCGCAGCGCAGTTAATATATATTTTTTGTCAGGAAGTCTTCAAGCTGTGCAATGACGTGCGGTTCGGGTGTCTCGAGCGCAATTTCTCTAGTACCGAGTGCTACGCCTGCCCGCACAAAGTTATGCGTTCCGGTAAGGGCAATTTTATGGCCGTCGTGCATCGTATAGATGATACACTTTGCGTGAATAAATGTTTGTCGGTGGTACAAAGTCCTGTACCCTGTCGAATGCATGCTTGCGCGAATGAGTAAACGGTTGAGGCCTCGCGCTAAACTCCAATGGCTAAAATATAGTTTGGCTCCTTTAGTCTGCATAATTTTACCGAGTTTACCAGTAGGGCAGTACTGCGAGACGAAGGTAATATCCTGTGCTTTTCGAGCCAATTCACAGGCGCGTCTATAGATGATTGAGTCTCCCATTTTGCCACCGTCAACGAGGACGGTGCCATGTAAACTCGAGAACTGGTAGCTTCGATGTACTTTTCCGAGGCGACTGGCACGTACAATACGGGTATGTTCTTTGGCAATTCGATCACCCAGTTCCTCATCGCAACTGCCAAACATGTAGTCGGCATACCGCAAGCCTTCATCGTACAAGTTAACACCTCCGAAGCAATAGACGTTATCATCTATAATGCTCCACTTTATATGCATACGACCGGCGAACAGAAAAGGCCCGAGTTGCCCGATCCAGTTAAAGCGTACGCCGCTGCGTTTAAATTTCTTAACCATTGCCCGCAAGGCATTGATACGTTTGTCTGGCCGAAGGGGTGTAGTTTTCCACCCTCCCATAATAATGTACGTAAACACATCGCTCGTCACTTCTACTTGGACGCCGCGCTCGGCTGCATCGCAAAGTGCGGTAATGAGCTTGTCGGTACTCGAATCATAGCCGAGAATATGACTAAATAGTATGACGCGTTTCTTCGAGCTCTCGATGTCTTTGACAAGCGTATCAGCATAAGCTTTAGGTGAATAAATATCCATACTATTTTCTTTCAAAACGGTCTGGGAAATCAGTGATGATACCGGCGATATAAGGTTCCCAACGGGCAACTTGTTTTGGAGAGTTAACGGTATATGGCTTCATATCGATACCTTTCTGATTTATAGCCCATAATAATCCTCGCCAAAGCCAACGGCGATTCATCTGAAGCCGATTAGTGCCGAGTCTGCGCATTCGCCAGAGCGCTATAAAGATTGACCACCGCTCATTAACGACGAGTGTCACTTCGGGCAATACAGTTTTCACTTGCTCGAGTACTGATTGGCTTCGCGACAGGATCGAGATTGAAGCATTTTTATTTGTAGCTAGTTCTTGTCGAACGATGTGAACAATTGGTTCAACTGGTACATGTGGCTTAATCTCAATGAGTAGCTCGCCACGTGAGCGCGTGGCAGCAAGTATTTCCTCAAGCGTTGCGAGGTCAGCCTTGTGTTTTTTAAGCGTTTTATAGCTTTGTTTGCGAATAACCAAACCACCAACTGTAGGGTCATGCGATAGTACTACAACGCCATCATTCGTTACGCGTACATCTATTTCCACCCCATCAACGCGATGCCTAAGGGCGACCTCTACTGCTTTGACGGTGTTTTCAGGTGCCAGCCCCCTTGCGCCACGGTGGCCGATAATTTTTGTCATGTCGCTAATCAGTGTACAATAAGTGCGAGAAATTTGGCTAGTTAAAGCAAGAAGGGAATTTTGTGTATGGCAGACTTTAATCAAGTACTTGAGCCTGGTGATTGGCAAAATGGTGTCGTAAACACAGTTGTTGAAATCTCGGAAGGTTCACACCTGAAAATTGAATGGGACCGCAAGCGCGCCGCCTTCATGATCGACCGTGTTGAACCAGCGATATTCCCAAAGCCGGTGAACTACGGATTTATTCCACAAACAATTGATGAAGATGGTGACGAACTTGACACGCTCGTAGTCTGTGACGAACCAATTCCAACCGGAGTATGGCTTGAAACAAAAGTCGTTGGTATTCTCAACTTTGAAGATGATGGCGAGATGGACTACAAGATTGTTGTCGTACCTTCTGACGACCGCAATACTGGTGATTGCATTAACACACTTGATGATCTTGGTGACCGTTGGAAGCAAAAGATCGAATTCCACTTTAACCGCTACAAAGACCTGAAGAAGCCGGGTAGTACAAAAGTCCTTGGCTGGGGAGATACTGAAGAAGCCAAGAAGATTATCGCTGAATGCATTGAGCGCTTTAAAAACCAATAAATATGAAAACACTGATTTTTGCCAAGACCATTATTTTCAATGAAGACGGCAAACTGTTAAGATTGCGCAGGAGCAAGGTTGACGACTATCGTCCCGGCGGTACAGATTTGCCGGGCGGAAAAATTGAAGAGGGAGAAGGCATTATTGAAGGTGCGGTCCGTGAAGTTTTGGAAGAGATCGGAATATCAATCGATCCCGATGCGATGCATTTAAGTTTCTCGTATTGCCATGTTGCGTACAATACCGATGCCAAAGCTGATGTGAATGTTGTTTGGCTCGGACTCATTACGCAGATATTAAATACGCCGGCATTGACGCTTAGTCACGAACATGAATCTTATGAGTGGCTGACTGTCGATGAGGCGCTTTCAAATAATGATTCGACGTCGTTAGAGAAATTTATCGGATATGTTCGGTCCAATGGGGTGGCCGAAGAGCTGTGGGTTCAAAAAACGAAAGCATCGTAATGAAGAAAATCATTCCGCCGTCATCGGTACTTATCCCAGACCAGGCAACGTGTGTATTCAAAGGCGTTATTTTCAGCGTATATCATTGGCCACTGCAAATGTTTGATGGTACGATGGCGACATTCGAAATGCTTAAACGTGCCGATACGGTCGGTGCAATTTGCATCGTTGATGACAAAATAATGGTACTGAAAGATGAGCAACCGCACCGCGGAATCAAATTAACATTTCCTGGTGGCCGGGTGGACGATAATGAACTGATTGACGATGCGATAAAGCGTGAAGTCCATGAGGAGACCGGTTACAGTTTTAAGAACTGGAAACTCGTGAAAGTTCGGCAACCGTACCTAAAGATGGAGTGGTTCATTTATACGTTTGTTGCATGGGGAGTTACAGGTAAAGCTGCTCCGCACCTTGATGGCGGTGAAAAAATATCGGTCGAACTTATGGAATTTTATGATGTTATGAGGCTAATTCACGAGAAAGCAGGTTATCTCGGTGAAGAGGAAGATATTTTCAACGGTGCGGACTCGGCGGAGAACTTAATTGGCCTGCCAGAGTATCAAGGAAAAGAAGTCGATCGTTAGATAATAGACTTACTTGGAATTGCGTCCATGTTTATACTAGAGTATGGAACAATCGGCAGGTAGTGCTATCGTCGAAACAGTGCAAACGGCAAAGGTGGTGATCATGCGGAAACACGATGGCCACCTCTTAGTTTTATGGAGAAGTATTGATGACGGTTGGCGCCCCGGGGAGCCTGATCTTCCTGGTGGCGGCGTAGAAGTTGGCGAAAGTCTCTAAGAAGCTGCATGCCTAGAGACATTTGATGAAACGGGGTTACGTATTGGCGCAACAGCGCTAGTGCTATTAGTTGAGACCTCGAGGGTGGTTAAGCGACCCCATGGGTCCATCGCCATATATCAGTGTCTATTCGGTGCGGTTGTGGGTCAGCAAGAGACGACGTTAAGTCGTGAGCATCGTGATGGTAGGTGGTACTCCATTGATGCTGCAGTAGATCTTTTTGAAGGTCATCCAAATATGCGAAATAGCATTCGTGAGTTCCGCAGGCGAAAAGCTGCGGGAGAGCTGCCCTCTGCCTGTTGAATCCCTTGCACGCTTACGCTTATACTTCTACAATAGGGCTAGATAAACAAGCTTTAAGCATCTAAAAGGAGCTATATGAAAACAAGGGTGGCAATTAACGGGTTTGGCCGGATTGGACGCAATGCCTTCAAAATCGCCTTTCAACGTTCTGATGTTGAGGTACTCGCAATCAACGATCTGACCGACACTAAAACGTTGGCATATCTCTTAAAGCACGACACTAATTACGGAGCATATGACAAAGAGGTTGGCTTCGACGACCAGAATATCATTGTCGACGGTAAGAAAATTCGTGTTCTGGCAGAAAAAGATCCTGCAGTATTGCCATGGAAAGACATGAATGTGGATGTTGTCATTGAATCAACTGGTTTATTTGTTGAACCAGACAAGGCGCGTGTACATATTTCCTCAGGTGCAAAGCGTGTCGTCATTAGTGCACCTACCAAGGGTGAAAGCGCAGACTCTGCTCCTACGGTAGTGTTGGGTGTCAACGACGATAAGCTGAAAGAAGTAAAGGACATCGTTAGCAATGCTTCATGTACGACGAATTGCATCACCCCAGTTGCAAATGTACTTGAGAGTGTATTTGGCATAGACAAGTTGATGATGACCACTATTCATAGCTATACCGCAAGCCAGCACCTACAGGACGGCCCAGGCAAGAATTTGCGCGAAGATCGCGCCGGCGCGCAGAACATTACGCCGACCACGACTGGTGCATCAATTGCAGCAGCAAAAGCACTGCCAGTACTCGGTGGGAAATTCGGTGCCTTTGAGGTGCGTGTTCCCACTCCAGTGGTGAGCTTGGCTGACTTTGTTGTGGTTACAAAGCGTAATATTACTGTTGATGAAGTGAACGATGCGTTTAAGAAAGCAGCAAAAGAACCATTCTACCAGGGTATTTTGGATGTAACCGAAGAAGAACTTGTTAGTACTGATTTCATCGGCAACAGCCATTCGTGCATCATAGACCTAAGGTTGACACAGGTCGTGAGCGGTAACCTTCTTAAGGTAGTGGCCTGGTACGATAACGAATGGGGTTACTCAAACCGCATAGTAGAGGTTGTAGCAGACGTCGGTCGCATTTTGCACAGTGATGAAAAGCACGACCACGAGTAGACCGATGAAAATATATCTGGGCGCAGATCACAATGGCTTTACCATGAAAAACCAGTTGCGCGGTATACTGCGTAAGCTTGGATATGATGTAGAGGACGAGGGTGATGAAACTTTGGACCCCAATGATGATTTTCCGCAGTTTGCCTCGAAGGCTATACAAGCTTTGAGGGTAAGTGATGATGCGGATGCGAAAGCAATCTTAATTTGCGGTAGTGGTCAGGGTATGTGCATGGCTGCCAACCGCCACAAAGGCATTCGTGCAAGTTTGTGTTGGAATGAAGCGGAGGCTCGGGCAAGTCGTAATGATGATGACAGTAACGTGTTGTGCTTGCCCGCACGCTACATCGACGAAAAACAAGCAGAAGCAATTACAAAAGTATGGCTAGAGACAGCATTTGCTGGGGCGCCGAGATTTAAGCGCCGTATTCGAGAAATAGACGAAATTGGAGGCTAACCTCAAGTGATAGACATTTGTCCAACAATTGATGCTGAAGATACGAGTGTATACGGCAAGCAAGTCGAGCATATTATCTCATTTGCACACCGGGTGCACATTGATTTAGGTGATGGTGAATTTACACCAAACAAATTAGTGACGGTTGATCAAGTGTGGTGGCCGGGTGGTATGCGAGCGGATTTGCATGTCATGTACAAACGACCGTTCGATCATCTTGAAGCACTCGTCTCCCTAGGCCCTCAGCTTATTATAGTACACGCCGAAGCGGATGGTGATTTCCCTGGTTTTGTGAAGTTCGTACACCAGCATGGTATTGAAGCAGGTATTGCATTGCTTCAAGATACTCCCGTCGATACAATCATGCCCGCGCTGGAGCTAATCGATCATGTTCTGGTTTTTTCGGGTAATTTAGGGTATCAGGGCGGCAGTAAAGCTGATTTGAAATTACTTGATAAGGTAAAAGCAATTAAAGCCGCAAAGCCAACCATAGAAATTGGATGGGATGGCGGTATAAATGAAAGCAACATTAAAAAAATTGCGCAAGCTGGGGTGGAAGTAGCGAACGTTGGTGGCTATTTCCAAAAAGCAAAAGACGTCGCGAAGGCATACGTGACCTTATTGAATGCAGTTAATTTTTCATAAAAAGGCATAAGCAGCATATAATCTAAAGTAGAATGCAAAAGTTAAGTATTAAAGAGCTGGAACTCAAAGCGGATCAGATCCGCCAGGACATTATTAAGATGCTTGAACACGCCGGCAGCGGTCACTCTGCCGGATCGCTCGGTCAAGCGGATATCTTTACTGCTCTATATTTTGACGTCATGAAACATGACCCGAAAAATCCAGACTGGTCCGAACGGGATATATTGATTCAGAGCAATGGACATACAGTCCCGGTACGATATGCTGCCATGGCAACTGCCGGCTATTTTGACCGCAAGGAACTTATGACATTACGTAAGCTGAACTCTCGCTTGCAGGGTCACCCAGAGCGGACGAAGTTACCAGGTTTAGAAAGTACCAGCGGCCCACTTGGTTGCGGCTTAAGTCAAGCTTGCGGGATAGCTCTAGCTATGCGAATGGATAAACAACAACATCGATGGGTGTATGTAACCGTTGGAGATGGTGAGCTTGATGAAGGCAATAACTGGGAGGCTATTATGCTCGCCTCCAAATATCATTTGAATAATATAGTAGCGATCGTCGATCGTAATAACATCCAAATCGACGGACCAACGGAAGTGGTTATGCCGCTTGAAGACCTGAAGGCTAAATGGGAGGCGTTCGGATGGCACGTGATTGAAATAGACGGCAATAATATTGAAGCGGTCATCGATGCTTGCGAAATGTCGCACGCGATAGTGGAGAAGCCGGTGTGCATTATTGCGCATACAGTACCAGGTAAGGGAGTAGACTTTATGGAATATGATTTCCACTGGCATGGTGCGCCGCCTAACCATGAGCAGGCAAAAATTGCCCTGAAGGAGCTGCGGACACGAGCGGGCAGAATTAAGAGCGAGGCCGACTAACATTATGAGTCATTTATACCTTGCAGATAATATCTTCTCGGAGAACGTCGCTCAAGAACCAATACGGGCGGGGTTTGGCCGTGGTCTTGCTGCAGCCGCTGCCCGGGATGATCGCGTTGTCGGTGCTTGTGCCGACCTGACAGATTCAACGCATATGGGAGAGTTCGCTAAAGCATTCCCGGAGCGGTTTGTTGAAATTGGTATCGCGGAACAGAATTTAGTGACTGTTGGCTCAGGGCTGGCATCTCAAGGAAAAATCCCATTTGTAAGCAGCTACGCGGCGTTTGCACCCGGACGGTGTTGGGAGCAAATTCGAACAACGATCTGTCTTAATGATCAACCAGTTAAAATTGTTGGTTCTCACGCCGGTGTCAGTGTCGGACCCGATGGTGCAACGCATCAAATGCTCGAGGATATGGCAATTATGCGCGTACTGCCAAATATGGTCGTCATTGCACCTGGCGATTCAGTTGAAGCGGAAAAGGTTACGTTTGCAATAGCAATGGATGATCGTCCCACTTACATTCGTTTGGCTCGTGAAAAGACGCCTATCATTACGACACAAGGTACGCCGTTTGCTATTGGCAAAGCGTATGTCTATCGCCCTGGAGTAGACGTCAGCCTGATTTCTACGGGTACTATGACATACCATGCGTTGATTGCAGCTGAACAATTAGCAAAGGATGGCATAGTTGCGGAAGTCATACACGTACCGACGATTAAGCCGCTCGATAATGAAACAATTTTAGAGAGCGTTCGAAAGACAAAGTGTGTGGTCACTGCCGAAGAAGGTCAAATGGCTGGTGGTTTCGGGAGTGCAATTGCCGAGCTCTTAGGCGAAGAATTGCCGGTGCCGATACGTCGTATTGGCATGAAAGATCGATTTGGAGAATCTGGTGAGCCAAACGAATTACTCATACACTTTGGTTTAGACGCAAATCACATCCGGTTGGCGGCACATGACGTTGTAGCTAAGAAATAAGTAAGAGGGTAGGGAAAAATGAATAAAGAAGAACTCGAGCGTATAGCAAAGACCATGACGACACCGGGCAAAGGCTTATTAGCTGCTGACGAGAGTAACCCAAGTTGCCAGAAACGGTTTGATGCCGTTGGGGTGGAATGTACCGAACAAACCAGACGGCTATACCGAGAGCTGCTCTTTACGACACCCGAGGCTAACGATTTCTTGAGTGGAGTTATCCTGTATGATGAAACATTCTGGCAGTCAACGAGCGAAGGACAAGTCTTCAGAGAATTCATGAAGCAGCATCAAGTTATTCCTGGTATCAAGGTAGACAAGGGTCTTATCGATTTGCCGGGGTTTGAAGGTGAAAAAGTCACCCAAGGGCTCGATGACTTACCATCTCGAATGGACACTTATGCAGGTGCTGGCGGTAAATTCGCTAAATGGCGTGCAGTCATTGCAATTGGTGACGGTATTCCCACGGATGAATGCATCGGAGCCAATACCTATACGCTAGCTCGATACGCACGTATCTGCCAGGATGCAGGCATTGTACCTATCGTAGAACCTGAAGTACTCTATGACGGCGATCACACACAAGAGCAAACTGAAGCAACCATGAGCCATGTATTCGATATTTTATTTCAAACCATGCGTGCTTTTCGGGTGCATTTGCCTGGGGCAGTTCTAAAGACCAGTATGGCCCTACCCGGTAAGGATAGTGGTATCGATATGGACCATGATGACGTTGCGGAGCGAACGGTTCGTGCTTTACATGAACATGTACCATATGAGCTGGGCGGCGTCGTATTTCTCAGCGGTGGTCAGACCCCGAAGGATGCATTCATTAACCTCAACCGTATCGCTAAACGAGGGCCACACCCGTGGGGTCTGACCTATTCCTATTCCCGTGCACTTCAAGATCCGGTCTTGAAAGTGTGGGCTGAAAATAGACAGAACATTCGAGGTGCACAAGCAGTTTTCAGGAAGCAACTGGAATTTGCCGCTGCAGCCAGCAAAGGTGAGCTTGACGAGGGAAGCCTCGATACTGAAAATTTCGTATCACATAGTCAAGATCTCTGAGCGTATGCGGTAGGACGTTTGCAAATCAAAGCGTAAACGGTATGATAAGCATATGAACTTATCAATCGAAGACCTTGAGGCCATTAAGGCCATCGTGAGGGAGGTAGTTAAAGAGGAGTTAGCTCGCTTTGAAAGTCGAAAGCATGTCGATATGTTCTTACAACAACCAAGCGAATCGCCTCAGCCCAAGCAGCTGGAACAGCCGCAGGAGGTCGTCGCGCGAATACCAAGGATGTAGATAAGTCTATAGTATGAACATAATTATGAAAGGGTGGGCATGGATCAATTTGACGTATTGAGTATCGGTGACGTTGTCACAGACGACTTTATTCAACTGCTCGACAAAGAAGAAAAAGTTGAACATGAAAAGGACGGAAGTGAGTGGTTGGCCATACCTTTTGGAACAAAAATTCCATTCGCAAATCGCGAAGTTGTGGAAGCGGTCGGCAATGCTAGCAATGCGGCGGTATCATTTGCGCGGTTAGGCTTAAAGAGTGGCTTTGTCACGAATGTTGGCGGCGATCAATACGGTCGAGATATGATTAACAAATTAGTAAAAGAAAGTGTCGACCATCGCTTTATCCGGATAAACCCAGGAAAGAAAAGCAACTACCACTTCGTGCTGCGGTATAAGGCGGAGCGCACCATCCTTATTAAGCATGAAGAATACGACTATTATTGGCCGCACCTTCAGCCAAGTGAGATACCTCGTTGGGTGTATTTTAGTTCTATTAGCGAACATGCCATACCGTATCATGATGATGTCGCAGACTGGCTTGAAAGACACCCGGAAGTTAAGATGGCTTTTCAACCGGGTACATTTCAAATGGAAGCAGGAGTTGAACGCCTGAAGCGTATCTATCGACGTTCTGATGTTTTGATTCTTAATCGCGAAGAAGCAGTTACCGTTGGGGGTGGTGATCACAAAGATGTGCACGATCTCATTAATAAACTCCATGCCCTGGGACCGAAGATTGTCGTAGTAACCGATGGTCCCGGTGGTGCATATGCGTCTGACGGACAAAAATGTTTAAAGATGCCACTATATCCAGACCCAGCGCCACCGGTAGACCGTACGGGCGCAGGCGACGCTTTTGCCTCGACCTTTGTGGCAGCTCTCGCTAAAGGCTTGAGTCTTGAGGATGCCTTACGATGGGGGCCGATTAACTCTATGAGTGTAGTCCAGAAAGTTGGCGCGCAGGCAGGTTTAGTAAACGAAAAAGAACTCCACGACTACCTGCAGCACGCACCCGAATACTACAAATCGGAACTTTTCTAGCATTCTACTCGTAATTCTCGTAGCGAAAGTTATGACGCTTGTGCTAAGATTCTAAGTAGTATGACGAGGGTATTGTCAGAACTGTTGGGGGCTAAAGAGCCTGAATTTCGGCTCGGATTGCGTCAGCTTGAGCGTGCCGGTGGTGCTCCGAGTGCCGACATTCGTTTGAGCGCCGAATTGCAGCAGGCAGTTCAAGTTTCCCTGAATGAATTGGGGTTGGACCCGCACGATACGACTGGTCCGGAGCTGTATAGCGCACTCATGGCGAAAGCAAAGCAGGATGACGGTGTCATTCGTGAAGTGTTAGGAGCTGGTTCGGATGACACTGATCTAACATTGAAGATTCAGCGCTTAATGACCAAAGTAGATGTTCCTAAAAAGACTTTTGCACTCAAATGCAGTGTAGCAAAGCGTCTGCTTAAGAAAAATCCGCCCAAGAAGGCCATGAAACAATTAGGTTATCGTTCAATAGATTCAATGCTGAAGCATGAATCAGTTGCTCAGTTGTATGCGGCGGCAGTGATTACTGAATCGTCTTCATGGCATCGCCAGTTGTTACAGAGCTACAAAGGGCTCGGCGCAACAGATTTTGAATCACGGGATATTGCAGTCGTGGCGCCGCTGAATAAACGATGGGAATCGCTTGCACATAGTTACGTAAACGATGTAAAGCAAAATATTATGAGCTTTAAGGAACTCGGAGCCGTCGTACTTTTGCCGTTGCCAGCGCAAACTGTTGAAGGTGCTGCGCTTGCAGTAACTCTGCTTACCTTGCATGCATTGAATGAAATTCGGTTAGCCAGTGCCTACTTGAAGTTACAACAAGTCCGTCCGGATTTTGGCAATTTGCTAATGCAGACAGCGCGCAGTGAGCCATACACGCAGGCTAGCCTACTTGGTGAGCGGCTCCCGTGGAAGTTGATCCATAGATTTTTTGCGACTTCTGATAAAGACTTTAATGCAGAACTTTTTGAGCCGCATGTACAGCCCGAGGACTTACAATGGAAACCGGCTGAGAATATTCTGGCAGAACTACATGATCGTCTAGAATTTTGGGGTCGCGGAGTACACCTAGCACTACTTGATCACGGAACACCAGTGTCCCTAAATTTTACCGATGCAGTCCTAAATTTTTGTAACAAATTGCCCTATGAACAGCGCATCGTTCATTACTTCCGTGATCATCTTTGGCACGAGCTGATGTTGCGGTACTTAAACCAGGAAAATCTTGAGCAAGTAGTTCATGAACAACTCGGTGATGAACTTGTCGATGAGGCAGAGCTATCGTAGAATAGCAGTAGCAGAAACAATACAAAGAGGAAATATCGTTATATGATGCCGACTAACATCCAATCACGCCCATTGCGTTACTCGATCTGTGTTTCGGGGGCGGCATCTGGTGATACATTAAAAACCTCCGCAAGGCTTGCCGAACGGCTCGGATTGGCTGTGGCGAAAAGCGGTCACGTGATAACAACGGGTGCTACTATTGGGTTGCCGTATATCGCTGCGCAGGGTGCAAAACAAACCGGCGGAATGAGCATCGGCTTTTCTCCCGCAGAATCATTGCGTGAACACGTCCGGAAATACCGCCTACCGTATGATTGCTATGACTTTATAAATTTTACAGGCTTGCACTATGTTGGTCGTGATCTATACCTCGTGCAATCTAGCGATGCCGTGATAACAGTTGGCGGTAGGTTTGGCAGTCTCCATGAATTTACGAGTGCGCTCGAGGGTCACAAACCCTGTGGAGTTCTGCTTGGCAGTGGAGGTACGGCGGATCTGATTCCTGAACTTATGAAAATGCTAGATCCACCGGACGGTGACCTGGTAATTTACGACGATGACCCAGAACGTCTCGTCAAGCGTATCATCGATATTCTTGATGAAAAGAACGAAGATATTCACAAACAACTGGTTGACTTTGACCAGTCATGGTTTTTGCACTCCGAAAAAGCACCGCATCGGAACGGATAGAAGCTACCGGACATACTACCTGCTACAATTAATGTAAGTGAGTGATTTTATACTAAAAAGTGAATTTTCACCGATGGGTGACCAGCCAACGGCTATTGCTCAACTTTTGGCTGGCCTGAAAAAAGATACAAAAGAACAGGTGCTCCTCGGCGTCACCGGTTCTGGTAAGACTTTTACTATGGCAAACGTTATTCAACACA